>NZ_DAMBJX010000004.1:0-60656 GCF_032067225.1 Brevundimonas vesicularis
CGAGCAGGTGATGGGCGATCTATCGGCGACGCTGGAATGGGCCAGCCAACAGTCGTGGTCCAAGGACGGCAAGGTCGGCATCACCGGCTACTGCTGGGGCGGCAAGGTGGTGTGGCAGGCGGCGGCCCGCTTCGCCGCGATCGGCGCGGGTGTGGCCTGGTACGGCCGTTTGGCGCCCGCCGCAGACGCCACGCCGGTTCAGATCTCATCGGGCCAACCCTGGCCGGTCGACATCGCCGACGATCTGAAGGCGCCCGTGCTCGGCCTGTACGGCGGCAAGGATCAGGGCATCCCATTGGCCAGCGTCGAACGGATGCGCGAAGCCCTGGCCCGCGCCGGCCAGACCGGCAGCCAGATCATCGTCTATCCCGACGCCCAGCATGGCTTCCACGCCGACTACCGCGCCAGCTACTCGGAAGCGGACGCGAGGGACGGCTGGTCCAAGCTGCTAGCGACATTCGATAAAGCGTTAAAGAATTAGGGCGTTACTGGCGCCAAGGCTGCGGGGAGCAGCCCGAGTATGGGAGGGTAGGGCGTGAACGGATTGCGGCTTCGTGGGGCGATCGTCCTGGGTATCGGTCTGCTGTTTCTGCCTCTCGCAGGGTGCGGAGGCGGTGGTGGAGGCGGTGGCGGCGGCGGCACGATCACGCCCCCCGTTCCTCCGCCCCCGCCACCCCCGCCTCCGCCCCCACCACCGCCTCCGCCGCCGCCGCCCCCTCCCTCTGTCACGTCGAGCGAGTATCTGCGGAACTACGGCCTGGCCAATATGAAGGTCCAATCCGCCTGGCAGGCCGGGGCGACCGGAGCCGGCGTCACCGTCGCCGTCGTCGACTCCGGGATCGCCAATACCTTGCCAGAGTTGGAGGGGCGTATCTCCAGCGCCTCGACGGACGTCGTCGTGGGGCGCAACACGCCCTATGTGGCGTCAAGCAGCCACGGCACGCGCGTGTCGGGCGTGATCGCCTCGAACTTCAACGGATTCGGTACGATCGGGGTGGCGTACAACTCGAACATCCTGTCGATCCGCACCGATATCTCTGACTGCACGGACAAGAATACCGAGGTCTGTTTCAGCAGTTCGGATCTGGTGCGCGCGCTGGACTACGCGGTCGCCAATGGCGTCAAGATCATCAACATGTCGTTGGGCGGCGATGGGCGGCTGGGCTCGGCGTTCGAGTCGGCGCTGCTGCGCGCGGTCAACTCGGGCGCCGTGATCGTGGCTTCGTCGGGCAATGACGGAAACGCCAATCCGGGCTGGCCCGCGCGTTACGCCATCGACCCCCGGTTCGCTGGCAGCGTCATCGCGGTCGGATCGCACGGTGCGACCGATGCGATGTCCAGCTTCTCGAACCGGGCAGGGGATACGGCGGCCGGCTATATTTCTGCGCCGGGCGAGGATGTGATCACTGGGTGCGAGGGCACGTCGTGTTGGCGCGTCAACGGCACATCCTTCTCGGCGCCGCATGTCTCCGGCGCGCTCGCTTTGCTGATGCAGGCCTTCCCCAATCTGACGGCGCGTGCGGCTCTGGATATCTTGCTGACGACCGCACGCGACGCCGGCGATCCCGGCACGGACATCGTTTATGGGCGCGGCCTGCTGGACATGGCCCGCGCCTTCCGGCCGGCAGGGACGACCTCGACGCCGATGGCTGACGGGAGTTCCATTGTCAGCATGAGCGAACCGGGCAGCTTCGTCGGCGCCGCGTTCGGGGACGCATTCGGTCGGCAGACGGCGCTGAATACGGTGCTTTACGACGCCTACGATCGGATGTTCGCCGTCCAACTAGGCGGTGCCTATCCGACTGCGCCCAGCCGATCCTATCAGGCGGCGCCGTTCGAGCAGAATACCACGGCGACAACCAGCCTGGCCCTGCCGGGCGGCGGTCGATTGAACCTGATCGCGGCCCAATCCAGCGCCCGACCTGACCCGATCGCCCCTCGTCACGATCTGTATGATGCGCCCTGGATGGGGGACGAGCCGCGTCAGGAGGCGATGCTTGACGTCGCCACGGGCCGGATGAACTTCTCGGTCTGGCAAGGCAAGGGCGGGGCGACCTCGCCGTTCAACGGCGCGGCGGGCGACGGTTTCGCCGCCCTGGCCCAGGCCGACCACGCCGTGCGGGGCGCCCTGCGCTTTGGCGCGGTGACGTTCTCGGGCGAAAGCGGAGGCGGCGATCGCCGGATGCCGCTGCGTCGTGTCGAGCAGGACGCCTCGACTTATAGTCGCGCGGCGGTCGGATGGCGCGGAGCGGAGGGCGGTCTGTCGTTCAGCGTGGGCGCCTTGGATGAACGGCTCGGGCCTTTGGGCGCCTTCCTGCCGGGCGGATCCGACTTCGCCCTGCCGTCACGGACCAGCTTCTATGCCTTGGGCGGCGACTGGACCCTGCGACCGGGCCTGCGTCTGATCGGCGAGGCGGGGATGGGGTCTACGCGGATCGAGGGTCGGTTCCTGTCGATGGATCAGGCGGCGATCAGTTCGAACTGGCGGCTGGGGCTCCTGACGGGCTGTTCGATGATCTGTGACCGGATCAGCTTTACCCTGGCTCAGCCGCTCAGGATCGAGCGCGGAACCCTCTCGGCCATGCTGGCGGATGTTCCTGTCGAATATTTCGATCCGCTCACCTATTCGCGCCGCAGCTTCTCGGCGACGCCCAGCGGCCGCCAGATCGACTTTATCCTCGGCGGCGAACGTCGGCTGTGGGATGGGTCCAGCATGACGCTGCAAGCGGTCGCCAGCCGCGAGCCGCGCCATGTCGCAGACGCGCCGCCGGAGTTCGCCTTGATCGGAGCCTGGCGGCGTCAGTTCTAACCGAGGCCGCCTGAAGACCGCGGATCAGGCCTTGCCGTCGAAGGCCTGACCGTCGGCGGCGGGGGCGGCGCCATAGGGGTTGGGAGCCTGGGCGCCGGATCCCTTGGCGGCGACGACGACCATTGCGGGGCGCACGGTGCGGCCGAACAGTTCAAAACCGGACTGCATGGTCTGGATCACCGATCCGCCGGGCACGGTCTCGGACGGCTGTTCCATCATCGCTTGGTGCAGATGAGGATTGAAGGCCTCGCCGGCCTGGGGCGCGACGCGCTTCAGGCCGTTGGCGTCGAAGGCTTGCAGCAGGGCCTTCTGCGTCAGTTCCAACCCGGTCACCAGACCGGCGGTCGCGCCCTCGGCGTCCTTGGGCGCAGCCATCAGGGCGCGTTCCAGATTGTCGGCGACGCCCAGCAGGTCCTTGGCGAAGCGCTGGATGGCGAAGGCGCGCGCGTCGTTCTGCTGCGTCTCGGAACGGCGCTTCAGATTCTCCATCTCGGCGGCGACGCGCAGGGCGCGGTCCTTCCATTCGTCGCGCTCGGCGATCACGGCGTCCAGCGGCGCCAGATCGTCTGACGGATGGGCGTCCAGGCCGTGTTCGGCGTTGGTTTCGGCCATATCGGCGTCCACGGCGTTCAGTTCATCGTTAAGGGGCTTGTCGCTCACTTGTCGTTCCCGTCCAGCATCCGGCCCAGCACCCGGGCGGTATAGTCCACCAACGGAATGACACGGGCGTAGTTCAGTCTTGCGGGGCCTATGACGCCGATGGCGCCGAGAACCCGCTGTCGGCCGCTCATATAGGGCGCCGCGATCACGGCGGAACCCGAAAGTGAAAACAACCGTGTCTCTGCACCGATGAAAATGCGCACCCCTTGCGCCGCATCGACGCCGTCCAGCAGGCCGATCAGCTGTTCCTTCTGCTCCAGATCATCGAAAAGGACGCGGACCCGCTCCAGATCGGCCAGGCCTTCCCGGTCCTGAAGCAGGTTGGCGCGACCCCGCACGATCAGGGCCCGCTCGCGATCCTGGCCGCCGGACCACGCAGCGAACCCGTCCTCGACCAGGCGGGCGGCGGTCTGGTCCAGTTCACGCCGTGCGATTTCCAGCTCCTGGGTCATCTCCCGCTTGGCGTCGGCGAAGGGGCGGCCGCGCAGGCGGGCGTTCAGGAAGTTGGAGGCCTCGACAAGAGTCGAAGGCGTGACGCCGGCCGACAGGGTCATGATGCGGTTTTCGACCGTGCCGTCGTCAGCGACGATGACCGCCAGGGCCTGATCGCCGCCCAGGGCGACGAACTCGACATGTTTGACGCCGGAATCACGGACCGGGCTCGATACGACGCCCGCGCCGCCGGCCAGGCCAGACAGCAGGTTCGAGGCCTCGTCCAAGGCGGACTCGAAGTTCCGGCCGCGCCCGGCGAGCCGCCCGTCGATCTCGCGACGCTCTTCCTTGGTCAGGTCGCCGACTTCCAGCAGGCCGTCGACGAACAGGCGCAGGCCCGCATGGGTCGGGATGCGCCCGGCCGAGGTGTGGGGCGCCGCCAGCAGACCCGCGAGGGTCAGATCCTGCATGGTGTTGCGGATCGAGGCAGGCGACAGCGCGATGCCCCCCAGCGACAGGGTCCGCGACCCGACCGGCTCGCCGGTCTCCAGATAGCTTTCCACGATGCGACGGAAGATGTCGCGCGCCCGCGCATCCAGCCCCGCCAAACCCGCGAGGGACTGGCCGGCGTCGAACGGCGGGTTTTTCGGGGCATACAGGCTCACGGTTTCAGGATAAGCACCGCCGCCACAGCTTCCAAGGTCAGACTTCCAAGGATCCCTCCCATGCGCCACTCGCAACGCACCGACGATCAACTGCGTCCCGTCACCATCGAGACCGGCGTCAACCGCTATGCCGAGGGCTCGTGCCTGATCAGCTTCGGCAACACCAAGGTGCTGGTGACCGCCTCGATCGAGGACAAGGTGCCGGGCTGGATGCGCAACTCGGGTCAGGGATGGGTGACCGCCGAGTACGGCATGCTGCCCCGCGCCACCCACACGCGCGGGCGTCGTGAAGCCGCCGCCGGCAAACAGTCGGGCCGCACGCAAGAGATCCAGCGATTGATCGGCCGCTCCCTGCGCGCCGTGGTGGACCTGAAGGCGCTCGGCGAACGTCAGGTGCTGATCGACTGCGACGTCATCCAGGCCGACGGCGGCACCCGCACGGCGTCAATCACCGGCGCCTGGGTCGCCATGAGCCTGGCCCTGAATTATCTGCGCGACGAGGGCGTGCTGAAGGCCGACCCGATCACGGATCAGGTAGCGGCCGTGTCGTGCGGCGTCTGCGACGGCGTGCCGGTTCTGGACCTGGATTACGAAGAGGACTCTGAGGCCGAGGCGGATTCGAACTTTGTCCTGACCGGCTCGGGCCAGATCGTCGAGGTCCAGGCCACCGGCGAGAAGCGCGGCTTCTCACGCGCCGAGTTCGATCGTCTCTTCTCGCTGGCCGAGACCGGCTGCACCGAACTGTTCGCCTTGCAGAAGGCGGCCCTGGCGGCGGTGAAGCGATAGGGGGTTTCACCTCGGAGCGGGGACGGGCATCCTCGTCCGGTCAGTCTTGACCGGAGACAAGTCGATGCGTCGATCCCCCTGGCTTTCGATGGCCGCCTGCGTTCTGCTGATGGCCGGATGTCAGCGCGCTGATCCAGCCGATCAGCCTGCGTCCGGAGACGCTGCGGCAAGCAGCGACGTCATCGACGCGATTCCACTGGCGCCGGACGCTCCGCCGCCTGCCCCGCCCGCCAAGCCGGCGGCTGCGGAGAAGGAAGCCGCCAAACCGGCCGAGGACCCTGAGGCCAGCATTCCCGAGGGTCCAGACATGCCCGCTCAGCCGGTGCCGATCAGCGAGGTTCCCTGCCGCGAAGCCATCGGCGCCGCCGCCTCGGCCCGGTTGGTCGAGCGCTGCATTCAGGTCAGCCCGGCGACCCGCCCGCCCTGCAACGCCGCCAACCCCTGCGACCTGATCCAGGGGGAGATCGACCGGTCCTGCAAACTGTGGGAACGCGACGGCGATCCGCCGGCGGCGTGCAAACCCTAGGCTGAGCGCACCGCGCCCGCCACATCGGCCACCACCCGCTTGACCAGCGCCTCGTCGTCGCCCTCGGCCATGACGCGGATCAGTTTTTCCGTGCCCGATGGCCGCACCAGCAGGCGGCCCGAGCCATTCAGCGCCGCCTCGGCCTCGGCGATGGCGGCCTTGACCGTGTCGGTCTCCAGCGGCTTGTCGGCGGTGAAGCGGACGTTCTCCAGCTTTTGCGGAACGGGGTCGAACTGGCGGGCCAGTTCGCTCATCGGCTTGCCGGATTCGACCAGGACGGCCAGCACCTGCAGCGCCGCCATCAGGCCGTCGCCGGTGGTGGCGTGGTCGTGCAGGATGATGTGGCCCGACTGTTCGCCGCCGATGTTGAAGCCGCCTTCGCGCATCCTTTCCATGACATAGCGGTCGCCGACCTTGGTCCGCTCCAGCGTCAGGCCTTCGGACTTGAGTGTTCGCTCCAGCCCCAGGTTGGACATGACGGTGGCCACCACGCCCCCGCCGGTCAGGAGGCCGCGCCTAGCCCAGTCCAGCCCGACCAAGGCCATGATCTGATCGCCGTCCACGACCCGACCCGTCTCGTCGCAGATGATCAGTCGGTCGGCGTCGCCGTCCAGGGCTATGCCGATATCGGCGCGGTAGCGTTTGACCGCATCGGCCAAGGTCGCCGGATGGGTCGAGCCGCACTCGGCGTTGATGTTGGTGCCGTTTGGGGTCACGCCCACGGGGAAGACTTCGGCGCCCAGTTCGAACAGGGTGGTCGGCGCGACCTTGTAGCCGGCGCCGTTAGCGCAATCGACGGCGATGCGCAGGCCTTGCAACGTCAGCCGCTTGGGGAAGGCCTGTTTGGCGATCTCGATATAGCGAGCCTGGGCGTCGTCGATGCGTTTGACCCGGCCTAGCTTGTTCGACGGCGCCAGGCCCTGGTCCAGACCCTGGTCCATCATGGCCTCGATCTTCAGCTCGATCTCGTCCGAGAGTTTGTAGCCGTCCGGCCCGAACAGCTTGATGCCGTTGTCGGCATAGTCGTTGTGCGAGGCCGAGATCATCACGCCCAGATCGGCGCGCATCGACCGGGTCAGCATGGCCACGCCGGGTGTCGGGACGGGCCCGAAGGTGCGCACGTCCATTCCGACCGAAGCGAAACCGGCGACCAGGGCCGGCTCGATCGTATAGCCGGACAGGCGCGTGTCCTTGCCGATCACCACAAGATGGCGGCGGTCGTCGTCGGTGCGGAACAGTTTCCCTGCGGCCAGACCCACGCGCAGCGCGACCTCGGCTGTCATCGGGTAGGTGTTGGCGCGGCCGCGAATGCCGTCGGTGCCGAAATATTTTCTGTCGCCCAAGGTGCGGTCCTTTGTTTCGGGTAACGTTCCGAAACCCCTTTTTTGATGCGGCCCGCCTTAAGATTGCATAGACGGCCGATGGGGCTTGATGTGTGGCTTAGCCCCGGATCGCCGCCAGTGCAAAGCGGCGCCCTTTTCCTAACTTCTCGGAGCCTTCGCTCATGTGCGGCATCATCGGCGTCACCGGCAATGGTCCTGTCGTTCCCCGGCTGATCGACAGCCTGAAACGGCTGGAGTACCGCGGCTATGATTCCGCAGGCGTCGCCGCCGTTGTGGACGGCTCGGTCGAGCGCCGCCGCGCCAAAGGAAAGATCCGTAATCTGGAAGCCGTCCTGGCCGAGGAGCCGATGACGGCGACGGTCGGCATTGGCCATACGCGCTGGGCCACGCACGGCGCGCCCACGACCGCCAACGCCCACCCACACAAGGCCGGTCGTGTCACCCTGGTCCATAACGGCATCATCGAAAACTTCGCCGAGCTGAAAGCCGAGCTGGCCGCCGAAGGCCATGTCTTTGAAAGCCAGACCGACACCGAGGTCATCGCCCACCTGCTGGACGCCGAACTGAATACGGGCCGCAGCCCGCTGGAGGCGTTCAAGACCACTCTGGATCGCCTCACCGGCGCCTATGCGCTTGCGGTGCTGATCGACGGAACGGACGATCTGATCCTGGGCGCGCGACGCGGCAGCCCCTTGGTGGTCGGTTGGGGCGAGGATGAAATGTATCTGGGCTCGGACGCGCTGGCCGTCGGTCCGTTCACGCAGAAGATTTCCTATCTGGAAGAGGGCGATTACGTCGCCGTGACGAAGGCCGGCGCCCAGATGTTCGACCTGGCGGGCAAGCCGGTCGAACGCGCCATCGTCCAGGTCTCGGCCTCATCGGCCATGGTCGAGAAGGGCGAATATCGCCACTTCATGGAGAAGGAAATCCATGAACAGCCCGACAGCGTCCAGCACACCCTGTCGGAATATCTCGACCTGGTGACCGGCAAGGCCAAGACCAATCCCGTCGATTTCGCCGCCATCGACCGCATCCAGATCGTCGCCTGCGGCACCGCCTTCTACGCCGGCCAGATCGGCCGTTACGCCTTCGAGAAGCTGGCGGGCCTGCCCTGCGACGTCGAGATCGCGTCGGAGTTCCGCTATCGCTCGCCGGCCGTCTCGAAATCTACCCTGGCGGTCGCCGTCAGCCAGTCGGGCGAGACGGCCGACACCCTGGCCAGCCTGACTTGGTGCAAGGCGCAGGGGTTGCAGACCGCCGCTGTCGTCAATGTTCACTCGTCCTCGATGGCGCGCGAAGCGGCCGTCCTGTGGCCCACCCATGCCGGGCCGGAGATCGGCGTCGCCTCGACCAAGGCCTTCACCGCCCAGGTCGCTGCCCTGCTGGCCCTAGCCGTGGCGGCTGGCGTGGCGCGCGGCCGGATCGATGCTGCGACCGAGGCCGAACTGGTCAAGGCTCTGTTCGAAAGCCCGCGCCTGATCGCCGAGGCCCTGACGATGGGCGACAGCATCCGCGCCGTGACCCATGACCTGTCAAAGGCTGACGACGTCCTGTTCCTGGGCCGGGGCGCCATGTTCCCGCTGGCGATGGAGGGCGCGCTGAAACTGAAGGAGATCAGCTATATCCACGCCGAGGGCTATGCCGCCGGCGAACTGAAGCATGGCCCCATCGCCCTGATCGACGAGGAGACCCCGACCATCGCCCTGGCCCCGCTGGACGATGTGTTCGAAAAGACTGCGTCCAATCTTCAGGAAGTCGCCGCGCGCGGCGGCCCGGTCATCATGATCGCGCCGGAAAAGGCGCCCGATCCGCACGGCGCCGGCATTTGCCGCATCCACGCCCCCGAATGCCACCCGCTGATCGCGCCCCTGGTCTATGCGGTGCCAGTACAGCTGCTGGCCTATTACACCGCCGTTCAGAAGGGCACCGACGTTGATCAGCCCCGCAACCTGGCCAAGTCTGTCACGGTGGAATAGGCCTCGTCCGTCATTCGGCGCAGGGTACCTGCATCGGTGATCTGGATCGCGCCGCGCCGCAGCCGCACGGCGCCGGCGGCGCACAGTTCGGTGCAGGCGGTCGATATGCTGGCGCGCCGCACAGCCATCAGATGCGACAGCTCTGTTTGACGCAAAGCGAGGACGTCGCCTCCCTTTCGGTCGTGAACGTCGAGCAATAGGGCGGCCAGGCGCTGGCTGACTTTTAATGTGGCGTGGCGCGAAAGCTCAGCCTGAAGGGCGATGTTGCGACGGCGAAGATCAATCAGCGCCATCTCGACCAGACTGTCGCGATCGATCTTTTGCGCCAGCTTGCGAGCGGAGACGGTCAGGTATCGTCCGGCCGTCAACCAAACGGCCGGCTCTGGCTCACCCCCGCCCAATACAGCATCGAAGTTGACCACGTCGTCGCTGGACGCCAGCCCATGCGACAGAGAGCCGTCGAGCCCGATACGCGCCAGGACGCCTGACAAAATCAGCGTGACGACAGCTTCGCCATTCTGTGTGGTTGAGGTTCGTGCGCCAGCCTCGGCGAAGAAAGCATCGCCTTCGTCCAGGCCCTGAACTGCGAGGGCAGACAACAGAGCGTGCGCGAGGTTCGACTGGGACATGCCCCGTCTAGACGGCCGATCGCCGGTGTGTGCGATAACATGCGTTAAGTGATCAGACGGGCTCGGATTGCAGGCGCAAATAGGTGGGGTCGAACTCGGCGATCTCGGCCAAGCGACGCCAGTCTAGGATATCGATCCTTCCGCCCGCCCATGCGACGACGCCCTCGCTGCGGAGCTCGGAAATCAGACGGCTGACATGAACGGTCGAAAGGCCGAGCGCGTCACCCAGCGTCGTTTGCGTCAGCGGAAGATCGAATGACAGATCACCCGTCTGGCCGACGGCTTGGAGCCGCAGGTAAAGCTCGCACACCAGATGCGCTAGATGGCCCAGACCGCTCCGTCGGCCCATGGCCACCAGCCATTGTCGATGGATGGCGGCGTCAATGATTGTGTCCAGCCAAAGCAGTCGGCCCAGGTGTGGATGTCGTTCGGTGATGTCGATCAAGCCGCTGTGCGGCGCCTCTGCGATCACGCAGTCGGTCAGGGCAACGACGCCGTGATCCATCTGCTTCATCAACAGGCTGTGCAGGTCGATGAAGTCGCCGGAGACATTGATCTCGGTGATCTGACGCGACCCGTCCTCCAGCGTGGAATACCGCGCGGAAAAGCCGGAAATCAGAAGGGTGCTGTCCAGCGGGCGGGTGTGCTCGCGCACGATGTCGGATCCGGCGGAGACGCTTTTGGGCGCATCGAGCACAGCGCTCAATGCCTCGATCTCTTCGGCATTGAGCCGGTCCCGAAGCGACAACTTGTCGACCAGCGTGGTGATCTTCGAGACGCTGCCAGGCTTGGTCATCACGCGTCCCCTGTCAATGTCCAGCCCTCGGGCGCCTGATCGGATGCGGACGCCGTGACGCTGACGACCGTTCGACCCTCGGTGTCCGTGACGATGACGCTGAAGGCGCGGGTCGTCCAGAACGATGCGCCCCGATAGCGCAGGATTTCGCCCAGCACGGCGACGGCTTCCTCGCGGGCTGCATCAACGCTCCTCAGTTCCTCGCCCTGATCGTCGCGGATGCAATCTCCGTTCTGGGTATGGAAAAAGTAACGCGGCAATCTTCCCTCCTGGCCTCAGCCGAAAGGGAAGCGGTCACCGGCGCGATTGGTTCAGTCCGCGTGGCTAATCGCTTGCCAGAGATCAATATTTTTGCGCGGCGCCACTACGCGCTTTGAAAAGGTCCAACGCCGTACCGAGGTACTGCCCATACCGGCTGCCTCCGAACTTGGCGGCCAGCGCTGCAAATTCGTCGATGGATATGAAGCCTTTTTCAAGCGCGATTTCTTCCAAGCAGGCGATCTTAAAGCCCTGCCGCTTCTCAAGAATCCTGATGAACTCGGCCGCCTCCATCAGGCTGTCGGGCGTCCCGGTGTCCAGCCAGGCATAGCCGCGGTCCATGATCTCGACCGACAATCTGCCCTGTTCAAGATACGTCCGGTTTATGTCCGTGATTTCGAGCTCTCCGCGGGCGGACGGCCGCAGCTGTCTCGCAATATCCACGACAGCCGCGTCGTAGAAGTAGAGCCCCGTCACGGCCCAATTTGATCTCGGCTGAGTCGGCTTCTCCTCAATGGACAAGGCCCTCATGTTTTCGTCGAACTCGACAACCCCATACCGTTGAGGATCGTTGACTTGGTAGGCGAAGACGGTGCCTCCCGCAGGCTGCATCATCGCCGACGAGAAGAGCTCGGTGATGCCGTGACCGTAGAAAATGTTGTCGCCCAGGATCAGGGCTGATGGGCTGTCGCCCACGAACTCGGCTCCGATGATATAGGCTTGGGCGAGGCCGTCCGGGCTTGGCTGGACAGCATACTGGATTTCAATGCCCCATTGCGATCCGTCACCGAGCAGGGCCTGAAAGCTGGGCACGTCGCGCGGAGTGGAGATGATCAACACCTCGCGTATGCCGGCAAGCATCAGTGTCGACAGCGGATAGTAGATCATCGGCTTGTCGTAGACAGGCATCAGTTGCTTCGATGTGACGAGGGTCATCGGATGCAAACGGGTGCCTGATCCCCCAGCCAAGATTATGCCTTTCATGGCATTTTTCCTTCGGCTTTCAGTTCTTGGACGATCTCCTTTACGGCCGTCTGCCACGATCGCGGCTTGATGCCATAGTCGCGGGCCAGCTTATGCGTTGATAGACGCGAATTAGACGGGCGCCGGGCTGGGGTCGGATATTCATACGAGGCGATCGGCTGAACCTCAGCAAACGGGCCTCCGACGGCGGCGCTCAAGGCGAAAATCTCGTCGGCCAAACCGGCCCAGGTTGTCTCTCCGGCATTAACGAAATGATAGAGGCCGGTTGGGGCATCGGCATCCGCGATCATCTTCAAGGTAATGGCTTTCAAAGCCGCAGCGATGTCGCGCGCTGAGGTAGGGCTGCCGTGCTGGTCGCTCACCACTCGCAGGAATGGCTGATCGGCAGCGAGCCGCAGCATGGTCTTGAGGAAGTTGGCGCGATGAACGCTCAGAACCCACGCGGTGCGCAGAACGACGGAGCGCGGATTGCCCGCCAGAACCGCGAGTTCCCCGGCAAGTTTGGAAGCGCCATAGACGCTCAGGGGCCGACTTGAATCAGTCTCGACATAGGCGCCGTTCTTGGAGCCGTCGAACACATAATCAGTCGATACCTGGATCAGCGGGATACCAAAATTGCGTGTGGCCTCAGCCAGGATCGCCGGCCCCATGGCGTTCGCGGCGAAGGCTGTGGCGACTGCGGTCTCGGCCATGTCCACGGCTGTGTAGGCCCCGGCGTTGATCACCGCCGAGAATGGTGTGGCGGCGAAAGCAATCTGCACCGAGTTTGGGTCAGCAAGATCCAGCTCCGTCCGTGCCGGGGCGTGCAGGATGACATGCTCAGGCCAGTCTGCAGATTGAAGTTCAAGACCGACCTGACCGGCGCCGCCGATGATCAGGATGTGGAGCGGGTCAGCCATTCAGCGCACACGACTGCTGTTCTGAATGACGGGCGACCAGAATGTCTCGCCACCAGGACTCGTTCTCCAGATACCAACTCACCGTTCGTTCGATGCCCTCATCGAAGGTGACAGACGGCGTCCAGTTCAGATTTCGGCGAATCTTGGAGGCGTCGATTGCGTAACGACGATCATGGCCCGGACGGTCGCTCACATAGGTGATCTGGTCGGAGTAAAGTCCCTTGGCCTTGGGCCGTAATCTGTCCAAGGTGGCGCAAATCGCCGTCACGACCTCGATGTTCTGACGCTCGGCGTTACCCCCAATGTTGTAGGTTTCACCCGGTGCGCCCTCTTCGAACACGATTTGCAGGGCGCGGACATGATCATCGACATAGAGCCAGTCGCGCACATTCGATCCGTCGCCATAGACAGGCAGCGGCTCTCCGCTCAGCGCGCGGATGATGATCAGGGGAATCAGCTTCTCGGGAAAATGATAGGGCCCATAGTTGTTGGAGCAGTTGGTCACCACAACCGGCAGGCCATAGGTATGCCCCCACGCCCGAACCAGATGATCCGACCCCGCCTTCGACGCCGAGTAGGGCGAGCGGGGATCGTAGGGCGTTGTCTCGGTGAACAGGCCGTTTTCTCCCAAGGAACCGAACACTTCGTCCGTCGAGATATGGTGAAAGCGGAAGGCTTGCTTGGCCGCATCGTCCAGACCCTGCCAGTAGTTGAGTGCCTGGCTCAGCATAACGTAGGTTCCGACCAGGTTGGTCTGGATGAACGCGCCGGGATCGGCGATCGATCGATCGACATGGCTCTCAGCTGCCAGATGAGCGACCACATCCGGCTTAAACTTTTGAAGGGATTTGGTCACCGCGTCGGCGTCGCAGATATCTGCCTGAACGAAGGCGTAACGACTGCTGTTGGCTGCAGGCTCGAGTGAGCTCAGATGGCCTGCATAGGTCAGATTATCAAATACGAGAACATGATGTTGCGAATGCTCTATAAGACGACGCACGAGCGCCGACCCAATGAATCCCGCGCCGCCGGTCACAAGTATGCGCATATTTGGCGGTCCGTCGGTGTTGGATTCAAGTCAACGAGAGATCTTTGAGCGGATATCCATCGTACTCGAAAGGGCTTTCCACATCGCGAAGTTGTGGGAGATTTTTGTCTTTCTCCGAGATTACCATATCGCGTTCTGAGACACCCCAATCGATCCCGATTTCGGGGTCATTCCACACAATCCCGCCCTCACATTCGGGCGCATATATTTCAGAAACCTTATAGGCGATTTCAACGTCACATTCGAGCGTGATGAACGCGTGCGCGAACCCGACGGGCACGAAAAGTTGTTCGCCGCCTGCCGCCGTCAGCTTGGCCGAAACATATCTGCCGTAGGTCGGAGATCCGCGTCGAATATCGACCGCATAATCCATGACGGATCCCCGCAAACAACGAACCAGTTTGGCTTGAGCGTGTGGATGGCACTGGTAATGCAGTCCGCGGATCGTGTTTCGATTGCGCGAAAAAGATTGATTGTCTTGCACAAAATCGACAGCAATCCCTGCCGCCAATGCAACGGATCGCGAATAGGTTTGCATGAACCAACCTCTCGAATCCGAGAGCCGGTCTGGTCTCAAAATAACGGGAACGGTCATGGCGATTGCTTTCCGCAAACTATCAGACTGACCTCATCAGGCCGACAGCGCGACCTCATGACGGTCAGATTTCCTGATTGAAGGCGCCGATTTCGGGATAGGCGGCCAGGCGCGGTTTGATCTCCTTGCGGAACAGATCGCGCATATCGTCTTCGGAGCGCATGCTCTCGACCACCACGACCAATTCCGGCTTATTGGACGAGGCGCGGACCAGGACCCAAGATCCGTCTTCAAGGTGCACGCGGACGCCGTTGACGGTGATGGCCTCGACGATCTTGCGGCCCAGGATTTCGCCGCCCGCTGCGGCCAGATCGGAATATTCTTTCACGATCCGCTCCAGCACGCCGTATTTCAGCTCGTCATCGCAATGGGGCGACATGGTCAGGCTGGTCCAGGCGTCCGGCAAGGCTGTCTTCAGTTCACTGAGTTTCTTGTCCGGATTGCGATCCAGCATGGCCAGCACCGCGCCGGCCGCGACCAGGCCGTCGTCGTAGCCGTGGCCCAGATCGCCGGCCATGAAGAAGTGGCCCGACTTCTCGAACCCAGCCAAGGCGCCCAGTTCGGCGGTCTTGCGCTTGATGTAGGAGTGGCCGGTCTTCCAGTAGACGACCTCGGCGCCGTTCGCCTTCAGGATATCGTCGGTCTTGTAGAGGCCGGTCGATTTCACATCGACCACGAAGGTGCTGTCCGGATAGACCTTGGACAGGTCGCGCGCCAGCATCAGACCGATCTTATCGGCGAAGATTTCCTCGCCCGTGTCGTCTACGACGCCACAACGGTCGCCATCGCCGTCGAAGCCAAGGGCCAGATCGGCGCCCGTCTCACGAACCCGCTGGGCCATCTGCACCAGCATGGCGTGATCTTCCGGGTTCGGATTGTACTTGGGGAAGGTGTAGTCGAGGTCGGTGTCCATCTCGATCACCTCGACGCCCATCCGGCGCAGGGCGTCGGGGGCGAAGGCGCCGGCTGTGCCGTTGCCGCAGGCGCAGACGACCTTCAGCGGTCGCTTGATCTGAACCTTGGAGGCGACGTCGGCGACATAGGTCTCGCGGAAGTCTTCGACCCGCACCAGCTTGCCGCCCGGCCGGGTCACGCCCTGGCCGTTCAGCACGATCTCTTTCAGACGGCCCATTTCCTCGGGGCCGAAGGTCAGGGGCTTGTTCGCCCCCATTTTCACCCCAGTCCAGCCGTTCTCATTGTGGCTGGCCGTCACCATTGCAACGCACGGCGCATTCAGTTCGAACTGACCGAAATAGGCCATCGGCGACAAGGCCAGACCCACGTCCAGAACCTCCATCCCGCCTTCCAGCAGCCCGAGGATCAGGGCCTGTTTGACGCTGAGGCTGTAGCCACGAAAGTCATGGCCGGTGACGATCTTCGGCACCACGCCGATCTCATGGACATAGGTGGCCAAGCCAAGGCCCAGAGCCTGAATGCCGAGAAGGTTGATCTCTTTTTCCAGGATCCAGCGCGCATCATATTCGCGAAAACCGGTCGGCTTGACCAAGGCCTGAGTTTCGTAAGCAGCCGTGTTCGGCTTCAGGTCCTGACGGGGTTTCATCATGGCTTGTCCTTGGGGCGGCTCGACGGGCCGATCGATCAGGCGGCGGCGCGTTTGCGAATGCGGGCGATGCGCCGCAGACGACGCCAAAAGCGACCGCGCTCGGGTTCGGGATAAGGTTGCAGGTTCTCGACGAACTGTTCGGCCGAGGCGCGCCAGCTGAACTTTTCCGCATAGGCGCGCACAGCCTTGCGATCGAGATCGAGGCACTGCAGGCAGGCGGTCTTGAGGTCCTTGTCGATTGCGCCGGCGTTCGATCCCGGAATGATGTCGATCGGGCCGTGGGCCGGATAGGCCGCGACCGGTGTGCCGGCGGCCATGGCTTCCAGAATCACCAGACCGAAGGTGTCGGTCCAGCTGGGGAAGACGAAGACATCGGCGTCGCGGAAACAGCGGGCCAAGTCGTCGCCGAATTTGGCCCCGAGGAATTTGGCATCCGGATATTTCTCTTCGAGCTCTGCGCGGGCCGGGCCATCGCCGACGACAATCTTGGTGCCGGGCAGGTCCAGTTGAAGGAAGGCCTCGATGTTCTTCTCGACCGCCACACGGCCGACGTTCAGGAAGAAGGGCCGCGGCCAGTCCTTGCCCCCGAGCTCATCGTAGATGCGCTCCAGGTCGGGACTGAATACATCCGTGTCCACGCCCCGCGACCACGGCGAGACGTTCTTGAAACCATGCTCGACCAGTTCGTCGCGCAGGGTCGGCGTCGCCACCATCAGCCGTCCCGACGGCTTGTGGAACCATTTCATATAGGCATAGCCGACCTGAACCGGGATCGGGAAACGGGCCGAGACGTATTCCGGGAACTTGGTGTGATAGCTGGTCGTAAACGGCAGCTTCCACTCCACGCAGATGCGCCTGGTGGCGATGCCGATGGGACCTTCGGTGGCGATATGGACGGCCTCGGGTTCGAAGGCGCGCAGCATCTCGCGAATTTCTTCTTCTGCTCCCAGCGCCAGCCGGATCTCCGGATAGGTGGGGCAGGGGATGGTCTTGAACAGACTGGGTTCGATGACCTCGACCTCATGGCCCATGCCGCGGCATTCCGCGACCGTGCGCGTCAGGGTGCGGACGACGCCGTTGACCTGAGGTTCCCAGGCGTCGGTGGCCAGAACGATGCGCATTGAGGCGGGCGGACCCTGAGCCGTTGAGTGAGGGGCGAACTTCTAGACGGTTCGCATGACGAAGGCGAGACGGACTTGCGATAGCCCGTCAGGCCGTGAAGGAGATTGCCGATCGTCTCGTCAAAACAGATTGAAGGAAGCGGTCTTCTGAGCGGCGATCGTCCCGAAGGTCTCCTTCACCTGAGTGTAGGCGGCCATGATATGGTAGAACGAACTTGCCGGCGCCGGTTCGTCGATGAAACTGCCGTTCTCCAACATCTTGTCATGCCACAGGCCTTGCGGCGTCAGATACCGCCATACAGCCCGCTGTGCGCGTGCGGCCTGCTCGAGACATTGTGCACGTCTGACGTCGTCACTGAGCGTCTCCAAAATTAACGACGCCTTCAGCCACTCCGTCTGAGGCCACAGACGAGAGCGCGGACTGCGCACGCTGCCGTCGATGTTCAAGGCATCCATCGCAACGCCTCGTTTGGCGTCCACGCCCTTCAGTCCCGACTCGTACAGGCGCCACGCGTCGGCAAGAACGCCCGCGTCGTTCCGGCTGCGGCCATAGCGCGCCAAGAGCCAGGCCCACTCGAACTGATGGCCGGGTTCGACCAAACGCCCGTCTTCGCCAGCGGCCGGCGACCACTGCGCGTCAAAGAATTCACGCAGACTGCCGGTGTCTGCGTCGATGAACCGCGTGCGGGCCAGATGCACAATCTGATCGGCAAGCGCACTCCATTCGCGGCCTCCGCCGTTCTCCTCCCAAGCGAGGGCGGCCTCGAGTAAATGCATGTGGGCGTTGGACTGATAGGGGTGGCTGCCGGATTCCTGCAGGCCGCCGTGGGCGTCTACCTGCCGCAGCAACAGATCGCGAACCGCCGATGCCTCGACCTCAAGTGCGGGCTGCGCCGTCGCGCTGGAAATGCTGGCCAAGGCGAAAATCAAAAAGGCCTGATCATAGATCATCGCCGTTTCGTCCAACGGCGATCCGTCCGCCGTCAGAACAGTCCGCATCTGCCCATCAGGCCGCAGATAGGCGGTTCTAAGCTGACTCAGACCGCTCTCGACGACCGCTTTCCAAGGGCCGCGCCAGCCTTGACGGCCGGCTTCCGCGTAGACCTGCAACTGGCGCGCCTGAACGCGCGCGCGTCGCGAGGCAGAGATTTGGCGACCGTCCAGCCCCAGAACCTCTTCGAAGGCTCCGTTCTCGGCCTGGCCCAGCGTGGACCAGATCGGCAATGCGGACTGCCTAAGCCACGCTGCAAAACGCGCCGTGCTGGCTTCTAGCGATTCCACAGGTTCGGGCGCCGGGAAGTCGAGATGTTGCGGTGACAGCTTACGCAGTCTTTCCACAACCTTTTTGACTTCCTGACTCTTTTTCAAATCCGTCACCAGAACCGCATCACGTTCCACGATGATTCCGACATCGCGCAGGCCGATCGCAGCCACCATTACGCCGTCGCATGCTCGAACCAGGCAGCCCTCGGAGTCCTCAAGGATGTGAAGCCCCACATCGCCTTCGCCGGATGCATGGACCGAATCCCAGGCGCCCAAGTCGGACCACTCGAAGCGGACCGGCAGAACGGAGGCGCGCGTCGTCTTCTCCATGACGGCGTAGTCGATTGAGATTTTGGGTGCTGCTTTGAACCCGGCCCCTAAGGTCAAGCATGAACCATCGATCTCGGCGCTAGCCACCGCGCTGCGAACGGCTTCGCTTACCGCAGGCGCCCGTTCGGCGATTTCCTGACACAGCACGTCGGCGCGGACGATGAAGTTGCCGCTGTTCCAGAGGTAACCCTCCGAAATATAGCGACGCGCGGTCGCCTGATCGGGCTTTTCGACGAAAGCGGACACGGCGGAGAGGTCGGGTCCTGATGGCGCGATGTATCCGTAGGCGGATGAGGGTTCGGTCGGGACGACACCCAGAGTGACAATGCGTCCCTGAGCGGCCGCAGATGCGGCTTTGCCCACCGACTGTCGGAACGCGTCGGCGTCTGGAATGTGATGGTCTGAGGCCACAAAGAGATTGATAGCTTCGGGCGCGCGCTGCGCCGTCCATTCGGCAGCGGCAGCCATGGCCGCCGAAGAATCTCTCCCCTCGGGCTCCAGCAGAATGACGGCGCTGACGCCGATTTCCTCAAGCTGATCCAGAATGGCGCGCTTGTGGGTCAGCCCCCCGACCACAACCAACTCACCGCCGTTTTGACCAAGCGCAGCCACGCGAGCTACGGTCTCTTGGAACAAGGATCGATTGCCAGCCAGCGGTATGAATTGCTTTGGCAGCGAGGGCCTCGATGCGGGCCACAGTCGCGTTCCGGAACCGCCGCACATGATGACGGGATAGATAGTGGCCATTTATCAACGCTGTGATCTGGAGGACGAGTTCCTCTCTTAGGTCAGACCGAACTCAGCGTCACCTCTATTGCCGATTTGTCGGTGGAACGAACCGAGCCCATCGCCCCCTGACGATCTGTAAAGCAGCGCCTAAAGCGGCAGCACCGTCGTCGATTTGACTTCTTCCAGCACCGCATAGGTGCGGGTTTCGCGGACGCCCGGCATCCGCACCAGAACGTCGCCCAGGAAGGCGCGGTAGGCGTCCATGTCGCCGACCCGAGCCTTGATCAGATAGTCGAAGCCGCCGGCGACCATGTGGCATTCCAGCACCTCCGGCTGGCTGCGGACGGCGGCGGCGAAGGCTTCGAAGACGTCGCCGGTGGTGCGGTCCAGCAGGACCTCGACGAAGATCAGCAGGTCCCGGCCGACCTGAGCCGGGTCGATCATGGCGGCGTAGCCGGTGATGATCTTCTTTTCGCGCAGCCGTTTGACCCGTTCGAAACAGGCGGCGGGCGACAGGTTGCAGCGCCGCGCCAGTTCGGCGTTGGAAATGCGGGCGTCGGTCTGAAGCACGCGCAGGATGCGGCGATCGACGGCATCAATATCGATCATCGGAAATCCGAGACGTAAGCCGAACGATCTTCGGCTTGGGTTTGTATCATACGAAGCACCTTCAATGAACTCCGGCATATACGGCTGAAATCCACAGGATTTGTCGCCGATGACCGCTCCCACCTTTATGCCTTCGAGCCTGGCCGCTTGGGACGGTCTGGATACGCACAAGTTCCGCAACGAGCGTGAGGCCGTCGCCGCAAATCTGGCGCGCATGCCCCTGGATTCGACCGAACGGGATGTGGTCGCTGAGGCGACGGCCCTGGTCGAACACGCCCGCCGCAGCCAGAAAAAACAGGGGGTCGTCGAAAGCTTCCTTCAGCAATTCTCGCTTGGGACCCGCGAAGGTCTGGCCCTGATGTGTCTGGCCGAAGCCCTGCTGCGCGTTCCGGACGAGGACACCCGCGATCGCTTGATCGCCGAGAAGATCGGCTCGGCAGACTGGGCCGCCCACCTGGGTCAGTCCGACAGCCTCTTCGTCAACGCCTCGACCTGGGGTCTGATGCTGACCGGCAAGCTGGTCGATGTGGATGACGAGGCGCGCAGCGACCTGCCCGGCTTCCTGAAGCGGATCGCCGGCCGATTGGGCGAGCCGGTCATCCGCCAGGCGGTGGCCACCGCCGTCAAGATCATGGGCGAGCAGTTCGTCGTCGGCCGCACGATCCAGAGCGCGCTCAAACGGTCGAATAAGGAAGGCTGGCTGTGTAGCTTCGACATGCTGGGCGAGGGCGCCCGGACCATGGCCGACGCAGACCGCTACGAGAAAATCTACGCCGACGCCATGGAGGCGGTCGGCAAGACGTCGAAGGGCCAGGGACCGGAGCACGGCCACGGCGTCTCGGTGAAACTGTCGGCCCTGTCGCCCCGCTATGAGGCGACGCATGAGGATGACGTCTGGGCGACCCTTTATCCCCGCATCCTGCGCCTGGCTCAGATCGCGGCCAAATACGACATCAACTATACGATGGACGCCGAGGAGGCGGACCGTCTGACCCTGTCGCTCAAGCTGCTGGACCGACTGGCGCACGAGCCGTCGCTGAGCGGCTGGACGGGCCTCGGTCTGGCGGTTCAGGCCTATCAGAAGCGCGGTCTGGAGACGATCGAACGCGTCGCCGACCTTGCCCGCCGCTCGGGCCGTCGTCTGATGGTGCGCCTGGTCAAGGGCGCCTATTGGGACACCGAGATCAAGCGCGCCCAGGTGTTCGGCCGCGCCGACTATCCCGTCTATACGACCAAGGCGGCGACCGACCTGAACTATCTGGTCTGCGCCAAGGCCATGATCGAGGCCGCGCCGGCCATCTATTCCCAGTTCGCCAGTCACAACGCCCATACGCTGGCGGCCGTGCGGCGTATTGCGCGTGATCACGGCGTGACGGTCGAGCACCAGCGGCTGCACGGCATGGGCGAGGCGCTTTATGACGCCGCTCAGGAGGCATGGGCCGACGAAACCGTCATTGTCCGCGCCTATGCCCCTGTCGGCGGACACGAGGAACTGCTGCCCTATCTGGTGCGGCGCCTGCTTGAAAACGGCGCCAACTCCTCCTTCGTCCACGCCCTGCTGGACGAGCGCGTACCCGCCTCGGCCGTCGCGACCGATCCCATTTCCCTGGTCGAGCAGGCGCCCGACCGTCACTCCAAGATTCCGGTTCCGAAAGACATGTACGGCGATCGTCAGAACTCCCTCGGCCGCGATTATTCCCAGGCCGCCGACCGTGAAGCCCACGCCAAGGCGCTGGAACTGATCGACCGCGAGAAGTTGACCAGCGGCCCGATCATCGGCGGCAAGCTGCGCGCCGGCGTCGATGCCCAGGCCGTGACCAATCCGTTCGACCGCTCGCAGGTGCTGGGCCACGTCTCGGAAGCTGAGGCGGGTGACATCGACGCCGCCGTCCAGGCCGCCGCCGAGGCTCAGGTCAAATGGGACCGCCAGGGCGGCGCCAAACGCGCCATCGTCCTGCGCGCCATGGCCGATGCACTGGAGGCCAATCTGGACCGGTTGGTCGCCCTGCTCAGCCGCGAGGCGGGCAAGACCCTGAATGACGGCGTCGCCGAGGTGCGCGAGGCCGCCGACTTCTGCCGCTATTACGCCCTGCTGGCCGAGCGCGACTTCACCGCCCCCGAGACGCTGAAGGGCCCGACCGGCGAGACCAACCAGCTGTTGCTGCACGGACGGGGCGTCTTCGCCTGCATCTCGCCCTGGAACTTCCCCCTGGCCATCTTCACCGGCCAGATCGCCGCGGCGCTGGCCGCCGGCAACGCGGTTCTGGCCAAGCCTGCCGAACAGACGCCGCTGATCGCCGCTGAGGCCGTGCGCCTGTATTACAAGGCCGGCCTGAACCCTGACCTGTTGGCCCTGGTCCCAGGGCGTGGCGAGACGGTCGGCGCGGCCCTGGTCACCCATCTGGGCATCGACGGCGTCGCCTTCACCGGCGGCACCGACACGGCCGCCGCCATCAACCGCTCCATCGCCGCCCGGCCCGGCGCCATCATTCCCTTCATCGCCGAGACCGGCGGCCTGAACGGCATGTTCATCGATACGACGGCGCTGAAGGAACAGGTCATCGACGACGTGATTCAGTCGGCCTTCGGCTCTGCCGGTCAGCGCTGTTCGGCCCTTCGCGTCCTCTATGTGCCCAAAGATTCGGCCGACGCCCTGATCGAAGGCCTGAAAGGCGCGCTGGCGGTGCAGACCGTCGCTGACCCCGCCGATCCCAAGACCGACATCGGCCCCGTTATCGATCCCGAATCCCGTCGGGCCCTCGAGGCCCACGTCGAGCGCCTATCGAAGGAAGCGAAGATCATCGCCCGCGCCGCCCTGCCGATGGGCGCCGAAAAGGGCGACCTGTTCGCCCCCACCATCGCTGAAATCCCGACGCCCGACTTCCTCGAACGCGAGGTCTTCGGCCCCATCCTGCACATCTACCGCTACGCCCAGTCCGACCTGAAGTCGGTCGCCGGCAAGCTGGCCGCGCGCGGCTACGGCCTGACCCTGGGCGTCCACAGCCGCATCGAAGCCTTCGCCGCCGAAGTCGTCGACTTGGTCCCTGCCGGCAACGTCTATGTCAACCGCTCGATCACAGGCGCGGTGGTCGGCGTGCAGCCCTTTGGCGGCGAAGGTCTGTCAGGTACCGGGCCCAAGGCCGGCGGCCCCAACAGCCTGATCCGCTACGCCGCCGAGAAGGCGATCAGCGTGAACATCGCGGCTCAAGGCGGCGATCCGGCGCTGCTGAATCTGTAGAAGGGGTTGACGACGCGCGTCTGTCATCGTCCATGACCTTTTTGACGTTCTTCCGGTGACCATGACATCGATTTGCATCGACGGCTTCAACTTGGCGCTCGCCAAAGGATCCGGCATCGCCACCTATGGTCGTAACCTGCTGGAGAATGTGCGGGCTATCGGATACGGCACTGAGGTTCTTTACGGCCCGCCCGGTGCGCAGAAATCTCAGAACGTTCTTAACGAAGCGATGCTCGTCGATGCCGAACGTGCGCCGCAAAGGCTAAGTCGCAAACAAAAGTATCGGCGATGGAAAAGAACGCTGACCTCGCCGATCGGTCGATCACCATTTGCGATCATTCCGTCGGGGGAGGTGATTTGGCCTTCGCGCTCTGGCGGCATGCCGGCGGCTGACAAGTTTTGGGCGGCTCAGGATCTCTACACGCTCGCGAACCGCGCCTTCCAGGCTTATGGTCGCTTTACACCCGTATCGTTCCCTTCGTCTGAATCTACCCATGCACCCGACATCATGCACTGGACGGCGGCCTTGCCACTCCAGGCCAAGGGCATGGCGAATGTCTACACCATTCACGACCTGATCCCGCTGCGTCTGCCTCACACGACGCTGGACGATAAGGCCAGCTTCATGAATCTGTGTGCTGATATTGTGCGCCGTGCGGATCACATCGCGGTTGTATCCGAGACCACAAGGCAAGATGTCATACGCCTTTTGGGGGTGGACGAGCGCCGAGTAACCAACACCTACCAAGCTGTCAGTATTCCATCAGTACTTTCTGAGCGCCCCCAATCCGAGATCGAGCTGGAACTTGAGGGCGTTTTTCGTCTGGAGTGGAAGGGCTATTTTCTCCACTTTGGGGCTATTGAACCAAAGAAGAACCTCGGCCGGATCGTTGAGTCCTATCTCGCGTCGGGTAGCAAGTCTCCGCTGGTGATAATCGGAGGCCGTGCGTGGCTTGATGAGGGCGAAACCGCCCTCTTGGCTCAAGTGAAGCGTGACGGCGGACCAAACGCTGATCGGATACGGCAGTATGAGTATATGCCGTTTTCCATGCTGGTCAGTTTGATCCGTGGTGCAAAGGCAACCCTCTTTCCGTCTCTGTATGAAGGATTTGGGTTGCCTGTCCTGGAATCAATGGCGCTTTCGACAGCGGTGCTCACATCAACTGGCGGCGCATTGCCTGAAGTGGCGGGCGAGGCGGCGCTGATCGTCGATCCTTATGACACTCGAGCGATCGCAAAGGGAATTCAGGCTCTGGATTATGATGCCGATCTACGCGCCAGTTTCGAGGGGCTGGGTAAAGCGCAAGCCAAGCGTTTCAGCCCTGACGCCTATCAGCAGCGTCTCCGGGACCTATATGCCAAGGTTGCTCGATGATGGGCTGGGCTTGACGTCGTCGGCTAATCGCGCGCAAACGAGAGGTGGGACGATCTGCTCGGTCGGGCTCCATGTCCGGTCCATCTTGGCGGCTTTATGATTGCGTCCATTAAACGACATGCAAGGACCATCCTCTCTCTGGTGATGAGAGAAATCATCACGCGGTTCGGCCGAGAAGGGTTGGGATTTGCGTGGCTTGTCGCTGAGCCGCTTGCCTTTTGTTTCGGCGTCATGGTGCTTTGGAGCTTCACCAAGCCAGCTTACGAACATGGGATACGTCTCGCGCCGTTCGTCATGACGGCCTACATGTCGTTGATACTGATTCGACACCTGATCGGATATCTCGCTGGCGCATTACAGGGCAATATGGGCCTTCTCTACCATCGCCAGATTGGTCCTCTACACATATTCAGCGCTCGCATCCTGTTGGAACTCGCGGGGGCCACAATGGCGTACGCTATTGTTTACGTGTCTCTGTTGGCGATCGGACAGGTGAGCTTGCCCAGTAATTATCTTTTGCTGTATTTCGGTTGGTTTTTGTTGGCCTTCATTTCGACGGGATTTGCTCTTATATTGACAGGCTTGGCTATGCGTTTTGATGTAATGGAGCGCCTCATTGGCCTGATCGGTTACCTGATGATCCCTTTGTCGGGCGTATTCACGATGGTTGCTTGGCTTCCCCATGGGTTTCGTCAGGTCTTGCTATTATTGCCCTTCGTTCATCCCGTAGAGATGATGAGATCGGCGGTTTTCGGTGAGTTTGTAAAGACATACTACGACATCCCTTACGCTCTTGCCTTTGGTCTAGTATTTAATGTCATAGGCCTTTTGCTGGTGTCCAGCGCTAGGCATCTAATTGAAACTGAATCCTAACTCCGCTGGGCGATCATAATGAGCGAAACTAAGATCAATTATGTGGGGCCTATTCCGCAACTCCTTCCATCTGGTCGTAGGGCGAAAAAATGGTGGGAGCGTTGGCCTATTGGATTCTTGGGTGTCGTTGTTGCGCCAACACTACTCGTTGCATTCTATTATCTTGTGATCGCTTCGCCTCTTTATGTGTCCGAGGCGAAATTTGTCGTAAGGCAAGCGAACCAGCCGCAGACTTCGGCCTTGGGGTTTGTACTGCAAGGCGTCGGCCTATCGGCGTCAGCGTCTGATGCGTTCGCAGTTCATGAATATGTTCTTTCGTCAGACGGAGTCGCTGAGCTGCGACAGCGATTCGATCTCCGCCGAATTCTGGCGCCACGTGGCGGCGATCCGCTGACCGGCTGGCCGCGTTTCTGGGAGGGTGACTCTGAGGAGGGAATGCGTAAGTCGCTGAAGCGATTTGTCGTTACAGGCTTTGATGCGACCACTGGAATCAGCACCCTGCGCGTCGAAAGCTTCGACGCAAAAACCGCCCAGGCGCTGAATGCCGCGATGCTTGATGGCGGCGAGCGTCTCGTCAACCGCATGAATACGCGTGCAACAGATGATGCTGTTCGTGACGCCAAACGTAGCCAGGACGAGGCGCGCGCTAGGCTGTCAGACGTCCAAGCTCAACTTGCAGCGTTTCGCAACCGTGAGCAATTTATCGACCCGGCACGCACCGCAACGGAAGGGTCTACGCTTGTCGGCAATCTGTTGGCGTCTCTGGCGACCTTGAAGGCCGAGCGCGCTCAACTCGCCGCAGATGCGCCACGCAGTCCCCAGCTGCCGATGCTCGACTCGCGGATTACGGCTTACGAAAATCAAATTGCTGCCGAGCGGGCTAAGATTGCCGGGTCTTCAAACTCGCTGGCCAGCAAGATCAGCAGCTACGAAGATTTGTCCTTGAGGCGAGAGCTTGCGAACAAGGAGCTCGCTGAAGCTACGGCTGGCGTCGTCACAGCGGAGCAGGAAGCCAGACGTCAGAAGCTCTACCTCGAACGCATCGTCAGCCCGAGCTATCCGGACAAGCCAACCGAGCCCCGTCGTCTTATTGCGATCCTGACTGTCCTCTTCTCAACGATGTTGATCTACGGTTTGGGCTGGCTAATTTGGGCCGGCGTGCGTGAGCATCGTCAGTTGGGATGACCGACATCATCCCCGCTGACATCGGCTTGCTCGTACAGGGTTTGAGCAGAACCCATCCCGGTGCGCATAAGCCACTTTTCTCAGATCTCAATCTTTCGTTGCGTCGCGATGGTAGACTGGCCTTGCTCGGTCGTAACGGCCAAGGGAAGTCGTCCTTCATTCGTATGCTTGGCGGGATCGATCGCCCGACGCAGGGCAAGATCACATGGGATATGACGTCATCATGGCCGATCGGTTTCGCGGGCGGCTTTCAAGGATCGCTCACGGGCGTTGATAATGTGAGGTTTCTGGCGCGCCTGTATGATCGGGACTTTAAGGACTTGATGGCGCGCGTTGATGACTTTGCAGAACTGGGAACAGCGATGCGGCGTCCTGTAAAGCAATACTCTTCAGGCATGCGCGCACGGCTTGCCTTTGGTCTTTCTCTGGCTGTCGAGTTTGATTGTTACTTGATCGACGAACTCGTCGCTGTTGGCGACGCGCGGTTTCAGCGCAAATGCCAAGAGGAGCTCTTCCAAAACCGCGCGAGTCGAGCGTTCGTGATGGCGTCGCACAACACTGACATGATCGCGAGTTATTGTGACCAAGCTTTGATAATCGAAAGCGGCAAAGCAAAACTATTTACTGACATTGAAGAGGCGGTTGAGGTTTACACTTGGTTGCGGGCAGCGTGACTAGCGTTGGTTCTCGCAATTTCTGGTTCCTCATCCCTCCCTGCCATGTGCGTGTTGCTCGACCGGAAGCGATTGCGTCAAAGACAGACCTAAAGGCAGGGCAGGTTGCGGGGGGTCATGGTTCACCTAACGTCGTGGACTACCTCGCGGAAATTTTTTTCCTTTGGGTTTTTTTCGCTGCGGCGTTTTCCTTTCGAGGAGGCCAACGTCTTCAATCAGGGGATTTCATTGCTCATGAGCCTGGATAAGACAACTTGGTCGCCAGAACTATTTAGCTACGACGTAAAAAGTGTTGATCTGGCGCGATCGGGGCAACCCTTCGATATCACGGGGAAGCCACGATTTTTAATCTCTGGGCCCTATGTCACCATGCCGACAGGGTTTTGGAAGGCGAAGATCACGCTTGGCTTTGATGATGGCGCGAGTCGCTCGAGGTTTAGGATCGATTGGGGCGAGGTTGAATCTTATCAATCCCAAGAATTCTACCCTGGCCGTCCGGGGTTTTTTGAAATTGTAATGTCCCATCAGTGGGTTGACGCCGCGCCTGCGGAAGTACGGTTAGTCCAACTGGAAGGGGTCTTCGACGGCCACGTAACCTTCGCAGGAGTCGAAATCACCGCAGGAGATACCCACTCCGTATCAGACGGAGCCTGAAATCAGCGACTTTGGGAGTCCGACGCCTGTCCCGTGAGGGCGGCGTAAGCCTGCTCCAGCGCCGTATTGCTGACGAAAACCAAGCCGCGCTGAGCGACGGGCGCGGCTTCTTGCGCCCCCGGTGTCCGGCCATTCTTTGCATTTCCGTAGAAGATATGCGCGCCAATCTGGCGGACCCGTTCGAGGCGGCCCGCCCAGGTCGGCCGCACATAGTTGGCGTGATAGTTGACAGAGCCGCGAGGCAGCAAAGCCTTGACCTCGCCGGCGTAGACGCTGCGCGCAATCCGTTCGGCCCGGGCCCAGGCCGTCATGTTGATGGGCGACCGACCGATCGAACCGTCGCAGGTGAAGGTGAACTGGCAGGTGCGGCTATTGCGCTGATAGACCACTTGGCAGATGTCGCGAGGATAACGTCCGCTGCCGGCTCTGTTCAGCACCACCTCTGCAACTGCGGCCTGGCCCTCTTCGCTTTCGTTGCGGGCTTCGTAATAGATCGCCTGTGTCAGGCAGGCGAGGGGATCGCCGGGGACGTTCGCGGGTGTCGAAAGGTCAAGGCGAGGGGCCCTGTAGCCTCCCGCCGCCGAAAGCGGGCGAGCCTTCGATGGATCGTAGGCCGGCGGCGCAATCGTCGCGGCCGCTTCTACGGTCGATGTTCTCACTGTATTTTGAGGCCGACGGACAACGGCCGTCGCGCGTACGTCTCGCGCTCGAACGGATCTCGATGGCGGTGTCGCATCGGCCAGGCGCCCGCCCTTGCCCTCCGCGATCATGCCGCGGAGTCTGGAATTTAAATCTGCTCGACGTTGAATGTCGGTTGGCGCTTGTGTGGCCGGGGTGGCGGGTCGCGGCGCGATGACCCGAGGTCCGGCTTCGGCCTGGGCGAACAGGTCAAGACTGGTCACCCCGCCCCAAAGGGCGAAGGCCAGTCCGCCCGCGATCAAGACCGAAGTCTGCTTGTTCATCCCCGTCCCCGGCTTATGCGCGGTTGATATCTCATCGCGTCCCAAGCGCCAAGCGTGACGGCGCGGTCCATTGGCGAGCGCGTCGGGAACCGCTAACAGCATGCGATGCGGCGTCTTGCTCAACGTTCCGGCTTTTCTCTGATCGAGGCGCTCGTTGTCTTGGCGATCGGCGGCATGGCGCTGGCCATCATCTTCTCCATCGGCATCAAGGCCGGTGATACCGGATTCAGTCTGGGGCGCCGGGCGATGTCGGCGTCGGATCTCGATGTTTCTGTCAGCGATATTCGAGTCTTGATCAGAAGTATCGCCCTGCGTCCGGCTGAAACTTTCAATGCTCAAGTTGATCGCGCCATTTCCGGCGCACCCGAGCGGCTAGAGGCCGATGTCGTGATGGAGCGTGCCACACAATGCGCGCCTCAAGGCTGGGCGGGACGGATGGTTTTGACGGTGACCCGGGACGCTGGTCAGGGTGTGCTGACGTGCGAAGCCGGCTCCGGACCCGTGACATTGATCACCACGAGCGATCCCGCCGCGCGCCTGTCCTATTCTGTAGACGGCATGGTCTGGTCCGCTGTCTACGCTCCCGCAGAACGTGCGCCAGCCATTAACGACGGGCAGATGCGCGCGACCCGGCTTTTCGTGCGTTTTCAGGGCGGCGCGGTCGATATTCTGGATTTAGCTGGATCCGGACGTCCCGAAAGCTGGATTCGATTTGATGACCCCCTTTAAGTCCCGCCGCCGACGCTCAGGCTTCGCCCTGCCCGCCGTGCTGGCGGTCACAGGGGTCGTCACTCTCATCTTCCTGGTTGCGATGACGGCCTTGAGCAGCTTGCAGGCAGAGGCCGCCTCGGCGCGGGCGCGAGTCCGGTTCATGGCGCGTGCGATGACGGCGGAAGCGTTGATGACCTATATGGCCGCCACCGAGCCGATGGCCCCGACCGGGATCAACACCGGAGGGCCGCGTCTGTTTGATGACGCCATCTACGATCCGTCGGGTGGCGCGGGCGAACTGGTGCGGCTCGACGGTCGTGGTTATCAGGTCGACATCGACGGCGGCTTGCTCATCAAGTCCCAGGATCAGGCTGGCTTGATCAACTTGGCGTATCTGCAGGATGCCAGCTATCGGCGGCTAGGGGATGCCCTGGGGCTATCCGACGCTGTGACGCGCCGCTTATCGCCCCTTTATCGTGACTACATCGATCAAGACGATCTGAAGCAGATCAACGGAGCGGAGGCTAGGGACTACAACGGTGCTGGGCCCGCGAACCGCGCAATGCGTCGCCCTGAGGAATGGCTCTCCCTTCTGGGCCTTCGTGGCGCTGTGCGCATGAGTAGTTGGCGAAAAATTCATCCTCATCTGGCGATGGATTCCGCTTCGCCGAACGAAAACGTGAATACGGCCTCAGCTGAAACGATGCAGATCCTATACGGCGCCTCAGCCTCGCAGATTGAGGCGGCCTTCAGGGCGCGAGAACAGCAGCCGTTCCTGTCATTCGCCGATTTCGCATCCGCGACCGGGCTGCCGGACACGAGCGGAGACAGCTTTTACACCTTCCCGTCAGGACGCATTCTTCTCACCGTGGCTGACAGCCGGTCGGCTTGGGTCTATCGGTCACGACTGACGTTGACGCCTTCAGGGGTTGAGCGGCCGGTCTGGATCGACCAGACTGAATTGAAAGAGGCTCCGGGGCGAGCCGTGGCTGATTTGTCCGATGCAGTTCGACTTCCTTACGCCCCGCGTTGAGCGGCTGTTGGCCGATGGCCGCTGGATGCAGGTTCATCCGGGCGGTCCAGGCGGCAGGCTGCGTCCGCCTGTCGTGCTGCTGGCGCGTGATCTGACGGCGTTCAGCCTGTTCGAGGCGGCCAATCTGCCGCGCAGTCGCAGGGGGCAGGCGGCGCGCCTGCATGCACGCACGGGCTCGCCCTATATGGTAAGCAGCTCCACTCTGGTGAAAAGCGGCTCCAATTTCGGCGTCTGGTGGTGGGACGCCGAGACGGTGAATGCTCTGGTGAGCGCACGCTACGGCGCCCGCGCGCCCCTTGTTCGGCCCGAAACCCTGGCTCACCCCCCTGGCGTGGGATGGCGGATCGTCCGGCTCGAGCAGGGTTATGAGGCTCAGTTGTGGCGCGAGCGTCGCCTGATCGCTTCTGCCTGGCGGCGCGAGCGCTTCGATGTCGCCTCGTGGGGCGCGTTCACGCGATTGCAGCGCGGCGCCGAGGATGCGCCGGAAACACCCCCAGCAGCGCAAACGCTTCCCATCGACTTCAGCGCCCCTGCCTTCGCTGTGTCTGCGTCTGACCTCAGCCAGGAACAGCTGATCGGTATCGGCGCCGGCGCCGTTGCATTGACGGCGATCGGCCTGAGCCTCTTCATGATGGGTCAGGGCGCACGCTTGGCGTCAGAAGCCGACGAGATCGAAAAGGAAACAGCGCAGATTCAGGCCGCCACGCCGCGCGCCGCCCAAATGGGCGGGCTGGAGGCCGACCGTCGCAAGCTGGCCGCCTATGCCGAGATCGAGGCCCGAACAAATCCGCTCAGCGCCGCGGGCGCGGCGATCGGAATTGTGGCCTTTCATGATTTGACCCCGACCGCGCTGGAGGCCCAGAGCGAGACCTTGACCCTGACCCTGCCTTATACGGCGGTCGCCGTGGCCGACACCTTGATCGCCGATTTTGAAGGCTCGGGCTATTTTTACGACGTGCGCCCAAGGACGGACGCGCAAAATCAGCGTTTGATTATCGAGATGAAGACCCGCGAGGCGGCTCCGCCGCTGACTGCAGGCGAATAAATCGGCAATCGCCAGCCGCCGTCCGAAGGGTCATGACGACACGGTCGCCATTGATCAGATTGGCCGTGGTGTCCGAACAGCCGCCGCCGGCGGCGATGTCCAGAGCGGGAGCCATCGTGTAACGCCATGGCGACCTGAGGGTCACGGTTCGATCAACCCAATCATCAGACGCTCCTTCTGGCGCGCCGCCCACTTGCGGGCTGCCCGCTTTGGCGGCTTCTGGATCGGCCAGACGAATGGCGACCCCAGTGCGATTGGCCTCTCGACGATAGTCCGAGACCTGCTTTTGAAACTCGAAGAACACCGCGTGGGACGTCGCCTGATCCAGCATTCGCGATGTGCTGGGCATGATCACCGCAGCACTGAGCGCGAAGATCGCTAGGACCACCAGTATCTCGATCAGCGAGAAACCAGCCCGGCTGCTGTCAGCGTTGATCGGATGTGATGTCGGCATTCGCGCCCTGACCGCCTTCCTGGCCGTCGGCACCGTAGCTGACGACCTTTGCGCGGTTCTCGGGCGCGCCAGGGGTACCGTCAGCGGCCGCGCTGGGCGGCAGATAGACGTATGGCCGGTTCCACGGGTCTGAGGGCAATGCCTTGTCCAGATACGGCCCGGACCAGCCGGCGACCTGCTGAGGATCGGCTTGCATCAGAAGCGCCAGACCTTCCTGCTGGGTTGGCAGGCGCCCGATATCTAACCGCATTGTTTCCAGCGCCGCTTCGATTGATCGAATTTGCAGGCGGCCGGTCGTCGTCTTCGACCGATCAAGCTGCGCGAAGAGTCGCGGCCCGACCACGGCGGCCAGCATGGCGATGATCGCCAACACGACCAGAATTTCCAGCAAGCTGAACCCTTGCCGTGCGGAGACGCGCTGAACGGATCGACGCCCCACGAAACGGCGAAGGTTGCGTGAAATATGAATGGACAAACGCTACGTCCCTATAACCATGAAGCTATTACCACAGCCCGGGGGCTGCTATAGCGGATGGATGCGCGCGCGTCGATTGTGAACGGGTGGGCGCCGAAGATGCGGCGGGGCTGGATTGCAGGACATCATTGCCGGACTCAGGGTGTCTGCCCGGACGCAAACGCGTGCACTTCTCGCTCGGCTTCAGCGCACCACGCCGCGTGAGCGGGTTTTGCTGGGTGTGATGGTTCTGGCCGCCCTGATCTACGCACCAATCAGTGCCGCCGACTGGCGTGTAAGGCAGGAAGACCGTTACATCGACGCCCTGTCCACGCGAGCCAGCGCCCGTCTTGCAGCCAGTGCGGCGCGGCGTGTCGAGGCGGCAGCGGCAGATGATACCGCCGTCGAGGATATGAAAACCTGGGGATTTGAAGCCACGAACGTCGCCGTCGCCCAGGTCCGCATTGAACAGCAACTGGCGAAGGCCGCGCTCGACGCAGGAATGACCAGCGTCGTCATCACGACTGATGCTGAAGTCGAGACGATCGGCGTGACCGATTGGGTAGGCGCAGAGATCCAGACGGATTTGCGATGGGCGCCGACCTTTGCCTTTCTGGATCGTGTCGCCGGCTGGCCAGAAGGGTTTCGGGTCGTGAGTTTCGACTATGAGATGACGCCAGTCGCGACGTTCCAAGGCCAAATTCAGCAGGTGGAGGGCGCGGCCGCTCAGCTTCCTCCTCCGACGGGGAAGGTGCGCATTCGGCTGTCGTTCCCCGTGGTTTTGCCTGCCGGTGCAACGAAGGTCGAGAAGGTAGGCGGCTGATGCGTTTTGCTCCTCTTTTCGTGCTTCTGTTCTTGGCGGGCGTCTTTTTGCTGGGGTGGCAGAATCCCAATGAGCCGGAGGAGCCGCCGTCTGTGCGCCGTGGCGGTCTGGGACAGGACTCCTTGGTGCTCAGGCCCGGAGAAAGCGCGGCGGCCGCAGTCCGGTTTCTGAGAACGCTCCGTTCCGACCCGCCCCTGCCTGCTCCGCCGCCCCCGCCGCCGCCGCCACCACCGCCCCCGCCGCCCCCGCCGCCGCCCGATGTGTCGGTGGTCTTCAAACAGGCGCTTCGCGGTGTGGAGCGTAACCCTTCAACCGGGTCATTGGCGGCGCTGGTGAGCGATCCTGCCGCGCCGGGGCCGCAAATCCGATCTATCGTCGTCGGCGATCGGTTTGGAGACGGGTGGCGAATCGAAGAGATCACAGAAAGCGCCGTCACATTGCGAAAGGGCCGCGAAACGCGCGTGGTCCGTCTGTACGGCTGAGGCGCGCAGGAGTTGTCTATGTCCAAGTTGTTCACCGCCCCACGTTTGAAGGGAACAGCCTCGTCGCTGATGGCGGCGGTTTGCCTGACGCCTCTGTTTCTGGCCGGTTGCGCCGCATTCCCGACGATGACCACCACGACTCGCATGCCCGATCGTGCAGAAGATTCGCGAAGCGGCGGTGATGTTGTGCCGACCGGTTCTGATGCGGCTGTCGCCGGAGCACGCAACTCGTCAGAACGTCTGTCCATACCGACGCGTACTGCGCAGACACCCCAACGACCGCCGGCGACCGAAGCCGAAGTCGCGGCGCTGCTGCCTGATGAGCCGGTCGATGCGACCTTGGCGCCGCAGTCTATCCCCCAATTCGCGGCGACCGTCTTCGGCGGCGTTCTCAATGTGCCCTATTCTCTCAGCGGAGACGTGGCCACACGATCAGAGATCATTGCCGGCGGCACGGGCGGGACGATCAGCAAACGCGCTCTGTTTCGATTGACGCAACAGGCGCTGAAACAATACGGCATCGACGTCTATATCGACGGCGGGGCGGTCACCGTCGGCGCTAGCCCCAATGGCGCGATCGGCAGCGAGATCGTTCGCAACCGAACAGCGCCCGCATCCTCCGGTCGCGTGGTCCAGTTCTTCAACGTTCAGACTATTGAAGTGAACGTGCTGCAGTCCTTGTTGGGCGATCTCTTCCCGAACCTTGGCGGCGCGCGGGTCACGCCGGATCCCCTAACGAACAGCCTGATCATATCGGGCACGGCGCGTGATGTGGCGCAGGTCGTTCGTACGCTCCGCGAAATCGATCAACCGCGCTTTGCCGGGGCTGATGTTCTTCGTGTCGAACCCGTCTACTGGGCCGCGGATGCGCTTGCGACATCGCTGGAGCAGACGCTCACCACCGAAGGCTACATCGTCAGCCGGCAGGCGCTGGCCGGTCGCTCAATCGTCATATTGTCCTTCCCACAAGCCAATCAGATCCTCGTGTTCGCCAAGGATCCAGAGCTGCTGGAGCGCGTGAACTATTGGGTCGGCATGCTGGATCGTCCGGCTGCGCTCGGCGACAAAGCGACCACCTTCGTCTACAACGTCCGCAATACGGACGCTCAGTCGCTGGGCCAACTGGCCATGGGTCAGGCGCCGACGACAAACCAACCTCAGCCGCCGGTCGGTGTTCCCGGCACGCCGGCCGTCACGGTTGGAGACAGCGCCGCGCCTCGGCAAGGCGGCCAGATGTCCAGCAATGGTAGCGGTGCTCAGCAGCAGGGCGCCTCCGGGACATTCCTGGGAGGCCGTTTGCTGACGGACCCCATCGGCAACCGTATCATCTTCACCGGTACGGCCGGAGATTATGCTCAACTGCGCACCCTCCTGTCGACCTTGGACACACCGGCGCCTCAGGTCGTGATCGAGGTCATGATCGCCGAAGTCACGCTGACCGACGGCACGGACATCGGCGTCAATCTCTTCGGCACCGAGACGCGCGGCGACGGCGTTCTGAGCGGATCGACAGAAGGTTTGACGCTGAAAGGCGCGGCGGGCGTGTTCAACTTCATCGGTCCGGATTTTAGGGCTCGGATCGTCGCCAGCGCATCGAACAACCGCGTCAGCATTCTCCAGCGGCCTCAGCTCGTAACGCGCAGCGGGGGAACGGCGCGATTCCAGGTCGGAACCGACGTGCCGATCATCTCGTCGCAGCGCGCGTCGAACAGCAACTCCAACGGCGACACCGACATTCTCCAGAGCGTGCAATATCGTCAGACGGGCACCATTCTCGAGATTACGCCTGTGGTCTACGGAGACCGGGTGGACATCAGCATCAGCCAGGAACTGTCCTCCGCAGGCGCGCCGCCGGCGGGCACCAGCATCTCCAGTCCGACGATCTTGAACCGAAGCCTGACGACGCAGATCGCCATCAAGGATGGATGGACCGGCGTCCTGGGCGGTCTGATCGGAAACAACTACACCAAGGCGAACACAGGCATACCGTTCCTGAAGGACATCCCGATTATCGGCTCGGCCTTGCAGAGCAATTCGATCAGCGGTGAACGAACCGAGCTTCTGCTGCTGATCACGCCCTACATCGTGCGTGGCGACGATGATATGGCGGACTTCGCCGACCAGTATGCGGGCAATATGAATGCCGCATTCCGAACCGGTCGCGGCTGGTCCTATACTCTCACTCCGTGGTCGATCAGTCCGAGATTCAGGGGATTGGGCCTGGATCTTCCCAGCCCCCTGCCTGCTTCCGAAACGCCTTCGCTTCTGCCGCCGCGCGGTCGGCCGGTCGCTACACCGGCAGAGCCGATGGTTGGCGAAGAGTCTGTCGCGCCCGCAAGCACGCAAGAGCCCGTCACGGCGCCGGTGACGACGCCTTAAGCTCCCTCACCGACCATTCGTCGCCAACCCATACGGTCGAAGACCAAGGCGGCTGGGGAGCGACCGTTGCGCCGCTCGATCTCCACCGTGACGGTGAAGAGCTGGACCTGGAAAGTGCCGTCGCCCGTTGGAAAGCCGGCATTGGTCCGGCTTTCCGTCTTGGGACTTGAGGTCCAGCGTATGACGTCGCCCTCGGGCAGCGTGATCGTGCCAGTTGGCTGGTCCATAGGATTGATGTCGCGGGTCAACGCCAAGGCGTTTTCCTGGGCGGCGACCTGTTCCATCACATCGGCGGCGCGGCGTTGCCCGCGGATCATCTGCTGCTGAAGCTCGAAGATCGCCGTCAGTGTCATAGCGGCGATCGCCAGCGCCACAAGCGCTTCGATCAGGCTGAAGCCTTCGCGACGAGGCCTGATCAAACGACACCTTCGTAGACACTGGACAGCGCCAGCACCAAGGACAGGGCGACGAAGCCGACGATCAGCGAGATCGCGCCGATGGCCGCCGGCTCCAGCAGCGACGTCATGCGTTTCATGCTGTCACGCAAGCGGTTCTCGTAGTTGTCCGCCATAAAGCCGAACATGGCCCCGATCGCGCCCGAACGCTGGCCTGCGCGCAGCAGGCTGAGGTCCATCGCTTCCAGTTTGGTGTGCGCCGCCAGAGACGCATCCAACGTCAGGCCGGCCTTCAGATCGTTTTCGAGCCGGTTCAAGCCTTGCCTGAAGGGCCCAATCGGCACTGCGGCCCGCGCCAGGGCGACGGCCGACAGGATCGGCACCCCGTTCACCAGGGCGAAGGACGTCAATCGCGCCCAGGCCGCGATTTCGCGCGCCTGCAGCACGCCGCCCACGACCGGCAGGCCATGCGCCAGCGTATAGGCCCGCGCCTTGATCGCCGGATTGGTGGCGATCACGACGACCAGGGCGATCAGGGCGCCGAGCCCGATGCCGATTACGCCTATGTTGGCGTTGGCGAACTCGCCGGCGGACAACACCCAGCGCGATACGGTCGGCACGCGGCTGCGGTCTTCGCCGATCATGGCGCCGAAGCGTGGCACCACCTGGGTGAAGATGAAGGCGACGGCGCCCAATCCGGCCATCAGCAGGAAGGCCGGATAGGTCATCGCATTGCCGAAATCCTTTCGCAGCCGATCCTCATAGGCCATCTGCTCTGCAGCCTGTTTGAGCACTTCAGCGACGCGACCCGAGGCTTCGCCCACACGCGCCATGGCGTACAGATAGTCGGGAAAACCCGGAACGTGCTCCTCCAGGGCCTTGCCCAGGGAGTCGCCGCGTCGCAGCGCGGCGATGGCGGCCAAAAACTGTTCCTTGCCTTTCCGCGACTGCATGCCCTGCGCCACCGTATCCAGCGATTCCAGCAGCGAAACGCCGGCCTCCAGCATCAGGCCCAGCTGCCGCAGGACCAGCACCCGCTCACCCGACTTCAGGGGTCGGTTCTGGCCTTCGCCTTGCGCGGCTGCGGCGGGCGACACCTTCAGGACCGTCAGCCCTTCGGCCGACAGCCGCCGCACTAGCGCGGCTTCATTGGGCGCAGTCAGCACGCCCCGGGACATCGCGCCCTGGCGATCGATCGCCTGATACTGGAAAGCCTGCGGCGTCACGATCAGTCGCCGCCGCCGACGATGCGGTGGACTTCGGACAGGGTGGTCAGGCCGCGCCGAGCCTTCAGGAAGGCGTCGTCGCCGAAGCTGAGGAACCCGTCCTGACGCGCGATGTCGGTCAGCTGATCCTCGTCGGCGGATTTTCGCAGCGCCTGGATCAGCGCGGGCGAGGCGGGCGCGATCTCATAGGCGCCGATCCGGCCGCGATAGCCGGACTGCCCGCAGCGGGCGCAGCCCACGGGTTCGCGCCAGGCGGCGATCTCGGCGTCGGCCGTGGCGCGAAGGTGTGCCGGGATCGACTGCTCGTGCTCAGCGGCCTCCTGCGGGGTCGAGGGACGGGCGCAGTCGCACAGGCGGCGCACCAGCCGCTGTCCCGCCACGCCACGCAACACATCGGCCAACAGATAGTCCTCGATGCCGAGATCCAGCAGACGCGGCACGGCGGCCAGGGCGGTGTTGGTGTGGACGGTGGAAATGACCAGGTGCCCCGTCAAGGCGGCCTGAACCGCGATGCGCGCGGTTTCGGGATCGCGGATTTCGCCGACCATGATGACGTCAGGATCCTGGCGCAGGATCGACCGCAGGCCGGCGGCGAAGGTCAGGCCGATGTCGGCGCGCACGCGCACCTGGATCACGCCCGGCAGGTCCAGTTCGACGGGGTCCTCGACCGTAATGATCTTGCGCTCGCCGTCGTTCAGGTGCGTCAGCAGGCGATAGATGGTCGTGGTCTTGCCGGATCCGGTCGGCCCGGTGATCAGGAAGACCCCGTTGGGCTGTTCCGACAGTTCGAGCAGGGTCTTTTCCTGATCCTCGCCCACCCCCAATTCCGACAGCTGCGGCAGACGACTGGTCTTGCCCAGTAGGCGCAGCACGATCGATTCGCCCCAGGAACAGGGCAGGGTGGAGACGCGCAGATCCACTTCCTGGCCCGAGACGCGCACCGATTGGCGGCCGTCCTGCGGCAGGCGACGTTCGCCGATGTCCATGCCGCTGAGCAGTTTGATCCGCGAGGCGACGGCTTCGAAGTTGGCGCGGGGGGCGGCGCGCGCGGTGGTCAGGACGCCGTCGATGCGCATCCGCACCAGAAAGCGATCCTCATAGGGTTCGACGTGAACGTCAGAGGCGCGGCGCGTCAGGGCCTCGGCGAAGACGGCGTTGACGAAATCGATGGTGGGGGCTTCCTGGGCCAACTCGCGCAGGCGCGCCGCATCGGCGCCGCCGCTCATCAACCCGTCCATCAGGGGCGCGCCGTCGGCGTGCAGGTCCTGGGTCAGGGCCTCGATCAGCGAGCGCTGGGCCAGAAGGAAGAGGACGGGGTCTTTGCTGGCCTGGGTGATGCGTTCGCTGAGGGCGGGCGCAAGGGGCTGAACAGCGGCGCAGATTATACGGCCGGGCGCATCCTCGCCGGCCTCTTCGCGCCAGGCCACGGCCTCGTTCTCGGCCCACCAGTTCAGCGGAGAGCGAATCTCGGCCAGGAAGGCGGCGATCTGGTCGGGACGGGGGCTGTGTTCGGGCAGAAGGATGGGCAGGTTCAACTGCTCGGACAGTACATCCAGCAACTGCGCCTCCGACACGGCGCCCAGCCGCACCAGGTTCAGGCCCAAGAGGCCGCCGTTCTGACCCTGCAAGGTCAGGGCGTTGACCAGATCCGCCTCGCGGATCATGCCGCGCGCCATCAGCTCCTCGCCCAGGCGACGACGCGTCGGGGCGGGGGTGAAGGGAATGACCACGGGGGCGGCGTCGGTGTCTGTTGACAAGTCTGAATCTGATTTCGATACGGGGCGCTGAGCTCGGGTTATAGCGCGACCCGCCAGCGGTGTCGCGGGCCTAACCCGTTGAAGCGAAGAACAGACGCGGAACCGCAGGGTGTGTGATCCGGCCTCTCAAAAGCGGCATCGTCTGGACGCGGCCGTAAGGACGTCCGACCAAGGCCTCGTACTCCTGGGCAAAGAGGTCACCCAATGACCGGCCGGCTTCGGCTTGACGTCGGATGCCACCCGCTTGTGTGGTCGCCCCGTAATGCAGTTGGTGGAATGTGCCTTCCCCGACCAGCATGATGAAGCCGTCTCCAGCAGCCTCAACCGCCCGGCGGAAGAAGTCGAAACTGGCGAAGCCGCCGCCCAGCTGCACGAAATCCTCATTGTATCCGCCGATCGCTTCGAACATGGCTTTGCGCATGACGAAGAACGTCGTCTCGGTCGGGGGGGCAAGAACCCCCATGGCGTAGCTTTCACCAAGGGCGCAGATTTCGAAGAGGCGATAGCCGTCGCCGTTCGGCCAGCCGATGTCGGCCAGCAGGCGGTCCTCGACGTCACGGCTGTAGCCTTCTTCGACTGAAATCTGCTGAACCTTGGGACCGAGATGGAAACCGAGCGTGGCGACGAAGGCGTCAGGGCTTGAGCCGGCCGCGTCCAGGGCGGCGCGGACCATGCCGGGCGACACCATTCGCGCGCCGTCGATCATCAGTGCGATGTGATCTGCACGCGCCAGCGCGACGCCGCGATTGATGGCGCGACAGGGGGATACGCCGCCGTCATCGACGCGCAGGATCTGAATGTCCGCCTCTTGTGAAAACAGGTCGCGGGTCACGGGCTGGGCCGAGCCGTTATCCACCACAATGATCTCGACGTCCTCAATCTCCAGACCGCGCTGATAAGGCGGAAGAAGAGAGGTGACGGTACGTGGCAACTCGCGCGCCATGTCGAAACCGATGACGATGACCGAAAGGGCCGGGCGCTTCATCGCGCGGCGTCCCGTAGCGCCGCCCAAAGATCGGCGACAGAGGCTGGCACGGCGGCGTTGATCTTCTGGTGGTTCAACTCATCGGAGCGGAAGGGCATGGGCGCTGCCGCGTTCAAACCCAATCCCCTTGCGACGTGTCGGATGCGGGCTTCGTAGTCGTCCGCATCGTAGTCGATAACGGAGAATGGCGTCAGGTCGCGCCAACGCAGGACGGCACGATTGTATCCGGTCCAGATGGCAAGGGACCGGTCCTGATCGAACCCGTTGCGCGCCGCCAGAGAGCCCGCGACGGCGAGGGGATGGCGGATGGAGGCGACCAGCTTCAGGTCCGGCAGAACTTCAAACCAACCGTCCAGCAAAAGCGTGGCGCGGGGATCCTTGAAGCCCCAGGGCGTCGGCAGAGTGTCGTAATCGGACAGCACCGCTTTCAGATCGGCGATTTCGCTCGCGGTCCAGGCGACGGGCGCGTTGGGCGGCGCATCCCAGGCGGCGCCGACGCGGGCCAGGACGGCGTCGTGAACGGGCCAAAACCGGGGGTTCTCGCGATTGCCCTTCTTGTTGTGCGGCGCGGCGGTATTCACCGCGCCAAGATGCAGGCCCAAATCCTCAAGACACCCCGCCAGGCAGGACGTGCCGGATCGATGCATGCCGATCACAGCGACGGGCGCGAGGTTTGAGGCAGGCGTCATGGACATCTCGATTTGCATACGCGGCCCTTGATCTAGCCGGACACCGCGCAAAGAAAAAGGGAGGGCCGAAGCCCTCCCTTCCCAGATCAGTCTAGCGACTGGTCTTATTCAGCCAACGATTGCTCGAAGGTTTGGCCGTCACGCGTGTTGCGCAGTTTGGCGACCAGGCCGGTGTCTTCCTGGTTGATCGTGACGCGGAAGTCGGCGCGGGTGAAGTTGCCGAAGGCGGCAACCAGTTGAGCGCTGGTGACTTGCAGGTCGCCGCGAGCCGGAACCGAGCCGACAACCAGCGGAGCCGCAGTGCTGGTGAAGGGGGTGGCCACGCCGTTGACGACTTGCGTGCCGCTGATCATGCGGATCGTCACCGGCGCCGTGGCAGTGCCGTTGCTGTTGCTGACGCGGATGACGCTGGTGGCCAGACCCGTGCCCGAAACCCAAGGCGCCACGAAATTGGTGCCTTGCAGTTCAACCGTGCCGGCATCGGTCGTCGAAGCGGCCGGAGCCGTGAAGCCGGAGACGACAGTAGGAGTCCAAGTCACCGTGTAGGTGCCAGCCACGAACTCATCATCGCCGTTGTTGGTGATGTTAAGATCGGTCGTTCCCGCCGCGAATGCACGTGCTTCAGTCGCGGTGAGAGTGCGGATCGACGTGTTTGCAGGCGGGGTGGCAGCGGCCGTGCCGGTCGCCGGATCGAAAGCAACCGTCACATCGTCGTTGATCACCGGGCCGCGGACGATCAAGCTTGCAGTGTTGAGGATTGCCGGAGTCGCATCGGTGCCAGCAAGGTCGATATTGAACGAACCAGCGTTAACGACCTTAAAGTCGGATGCGAGTTGAGCGGTACCCGAACCAGCAATCAGGACGTAGTCATCATCACCAGGAGCTGCGGCCAGTTGAGCAGTAAGGGTGTTAGACGTCGCCGAGATAGGCTTCAGGTAGGCCGAATAAGAAGAGGCTACAGTGCTAGCGGCGGTGTCTACGACGATGTTGCTGCCACCGATGACGGCAGTCACCGACCCGGCAACGGTAATCGGGTTCTTGGCGGTTTGGCTGACGTTGGCAGCCAACGAGAACGACTCAACCGTCGAGCCGCCCGGAACCGAGACCAGGAAGGTCACGACGCCATTGTTGTTGCTGACGAGCGTGGCGGCGGTTGGCAGTGCGTTGGGCCCAGTCGAGAGTTGGAGGCCGGTCGAAGCCACGGTAGCGCCGTTGATCGTAAATTCGACGAGGTAGTCACGGGTAGCTGCGCCGGCACCGATAACGATAGGTGTCGTCAGCGTGTTGGTGGCGACAATGTTGCCCGTCAGCGGAGCTGCGGCCGTGACGTTTTTCTCGGAAGCAACTTGGTAAGTTACTGCGGCAACCGGGTTTGCGCCGGTGACGGCCGAAGAGAATTGGTTACCGGCGACGTCGGAGCCGAAGTAACCCGAGATTGAACCGGCTTGGGCGCCGCCGGCGAACAGGATCGCGGCGGCCGAGGCGGCGGCGAAAAGAGTGGTCTTAGTCATTTGGATTTTAGTCCCCAATAGAACCGGTGATATGGACGAGCCAACAATTGAACGCCTTCCGGTCACAGTTCGCGGCCCAGGAAGGGACAGGAGCTACGCCCACGGCAACGCATCCCTACCCTCGGGTGATCCAGCGCGTCAAGTAGGCCGCGCAGGCAATTCGAGAATGGGCAGCGCCCGAATCCAAAAAGTTTTTAGGGTCTTAGCCAGAGTGGAACAAAAATGTCGCTGTTATCGTGTTCAGCTCCGGCCGGGCATCTCCAACTCGCTGTCAAGGCCAAGCTTCACAAAGAAAGCTTAATCACGACGTTATGACGTTGTATTTGGACGGGTTAATACGGCGACGTTTTCAAAGGTTTCTTTGTTCCGATTTTCGCGAGTTATCTTTATGAACGAACGACTAAGCTTCGCAATAGCGGGTGCGCAGAAGTGCGGCACCAGCGCTCTCGATGCCTACCTGAGGCTTCATCCAGAGTTGGCCTTTGGCCGTCACAAGGAGAGCCACTTCTTTGACCGCGAAACGGGGATCGATTGGCGCAATCCGGACTATGAGTTGCTCCATTCATCATTCGGTGCGCCCGATGGCAGGATGCGTGGGGAGGCTACACCGGTGACCCTCTACTGGACGCCTGCGCAATACAGGATCGCGAGATACAAACCTGACATGCGATTCATCGTGCTGCTTCGGGATCCGGCTGATCGGGCTTTCTCTCAGTGGCGCATGAGCCGCAGAAAAGGCTGGGAGTCGTTGCCGTTCTCAAATGCAATCCGGGAAGGCCGGCTCAGAATTCTGAACGATGGTCCGCGCTCGTTAGCAGCGCGTCGTTTTAGTTACGTAGAGAGGGGATTCTATGCTCGTCAGCTTACTCAGCTGTCGGAGATTTTTGGATGGGACCAGATAATGATCGCTACACAGGCCGAGCTCGCCACTGAGCCGGATTCACTATTGGCTCGTGTGACGGATTTTCTCGGCGTGTCGCGTTTGGAACCTGTGTCCGTGAAGCGTGAGAACATCTCTCCTGGAGACGAGCAACTCACGAACGATGACCGAGCCTATTTGAACGAACTATACCAAGAAGATTTGGAAGCGCTGCGCTCGCTTACCGGCTTACGGATTTGAGACTCCCGATGTTGTCGGTATGCTTTTGAAGGGGCGAAGACGGCTTGTGGGAGCACGGGATCAGCCACGAAATGACGCTGACATTTCCGCTAATCCTGCGCTATCGCGGCCGGCCGGTTTAGGCGCCGCCTATCGCAGTCGTGACGTGTCCAGCGCCGGATGGACGTGTTGCAGGCAGATCCGGATCTGCTCCAGCACATGATCCTCTGAGCCTGCCCAGCCTTCGGTTTCCATGCGCAGCATCCGGGCCAGCGAGAACTGTTCCGCCGCCTGGCTGAACTGTTGGGCCAGTTGCAGGGCGTTGGCGTACTGCAGGTGCGCTTTACAGGCCAGAGGCGGTCCTTAAACCGTGGCCGCGATGGCTTTCTCGTCGCAGGCTCAGTTGGACTGTCAGGGCCACGGCCGCAAACGCGTGAAGGGACGCGCTTCTCGATCGAAGCGGGGATTGAAGAATGGGTCTTGGCGGAAACGTTCGCCCCAGCGTCGCCATAGCAGTCGGCCCGCCGCTTCCGCCACCTTCAAACGCTCGCCGTCCCGGCTGAAACCTCGGCTCTTGGACTCGAGATGATAAAGCGAGACGTGGGGATCGTAGAGGGTCTTCAGGCCTTTGCTCCAAGCGCGCAAGCAAAGGTCAACGTCGTTGCCTTCGACCGGGAAATGCGCCGCGTCGAAGCCCCCAAGGGCCAGGAATTTGCTGGTTTGGATCGCCATACAGGCTCCGGTCACGGCGACAGCCTGATGGGTCAGGGCGTGTCGGCCCATGTAGCCGGGGTTCGCAGCGGGCGCTCCGACACCGTCATGAACGAGGAAATTGGCTTCTCGGTCTCGCGCGATGAAACCTGCGTGCTGGAGCGAGCCGTCCTCGTAGAGAAGGCGAGCGCCGACGCAGCCGACATCCGGCCGCTCGGCCTGGGACGCAAGCTCATCCAGCCAATCCGGACTGATGACGACGGTATCGTTATTCAGAAAAACAAGCACCTCGCCGAGGGCCTGCTCGACCGCCAGATTGTTCATCAGCGCCCAATTGAACGGCCCGTCATAAGGCAGGACGCGGATCAGGTTCTGCTCTCGCAATTTGTCGAGGTAGGCGCGCGTTTCGGCGTTATCGCTCGCGTGGTCTATCACGATGAGGTCTACCGCAACGGAGTTGTCCTGCGCCGATCTAAGAACGCTGTCCAAGCACGGCTTTAAAAGTTCTAAAGCGTTCCGTGTCGGCACGATCACGCTCACCGCCCGTGACGACGGCTGGCGTTTTATGCGAATGGCGCCCTCTACGTCCGCGGCGAAAAGGTCTTGACCCAGCTCTATCGATACTCCCGAAGCATCGCTTAGAATGGATCCTACATGGTTCCGCCAGAGTTCGGCGTCTACCGAGGGGCGAGCGCGATGGGACGTTAAGACGGCCGGGATATGCGCAATCCGCGCACCCTCTTGCGCCAGGCGCAGAACAGTCGCAGCCGGAACCAGCCGATCACCAAGTTCAGCGGGCGCTTTGCCAGCCCTAAAGGCGACGCAGTCTCCGACGTAGGGCCACTGGCACAGAAGATCCAGGTCGAAGTCCGGCCTGAGCTGTGGGTCGTGCCGGAGAGCCGCTTCGCCCCCAGGGATAAAGACATCGGAGTCGGCGTAGGCGGCTATTATAGCCTCGTCTTCGAAGGCAGACGAAAAACTTGCCAAAGCCGTCGGCGCCAACACGCTGTTCGCCGGCATGACGAGGCAGATATCGTATGTCCGTTCTGCCTGTTCGCCTTTGGCCGATATCTGTTCCGTGGGAAGCCCCAGTCCCGCCAAGCGAAACTTAAGGGAGCGCAAATGCTGCTCGTTGTACGCATCAAGCCCGCCCACCTCGACCGCCCAGTGCCGGTGCGTTTGGTCCAAGACTGACCGAACGGCGTCCTCAATCTCGTCCGGCCCCGCGCCCTTGGCCATGAGCGACACTAGGACGTGCCGCTCTTCGCCGCACGACAGTTTAGCGCCCTCTGCGCATCCATAGGCGGAGGCATATTCCCCATATGCCGATAGCGGGAAACCGAGCCGAGAAATCGCTGTCGGGAGGGCCGATTGGATGCGCTCGAGCGATTCTTGCATCTTTCGAACTTCTGAAACGAGCGCATCGTAGGCCTCTGGCCCGTTCGGCAAGCCAGTCTGCGTGGCTGTCGCTAGACTGCGACCCGTCTCTGCGTCACGTATTTCCAAGGAGGCGGTGTGACGGTTCGGGAAGCCAGGATGAGGCAATCTGAATTCGAAGGCGCCGCTTCCTCCAAATCGATCCTGCAGATCGCGCCGGAAGCCGCCCGCTATGGTCGATGATACGAATCGCCCTTCCACCCAGAGCTCAACCCGTAGTGCCCGGTCGAATGCCTGCCTGTCTACAGCCCAACCCTGAACCCAGTCGGCGTCGATGTTTTCGACCTCAGCAATTCTTCTGAAGAGCTCTGCGTTGTCGATGATGTAGGTCAACCCATCCCATGCGTCAGAGGTAAACGGGCGCGCGGGGCTGAGGCCAGACCAAGCTTGGAAGTTCGGATCTGTGAATAGCGTCTGGTAAAGTGCTGGCCAGAAGATCTCTTCCCGAAGCCTGTCGGCTGCGGCCTTTTCAACCGGCAGTCGATCGGCAAGCCACGCTCGTACCCAAGCCGGCACGTCCTCGGCAAACAGACCGCCCGCTGGAAGCCGCCTTTCAGCGAGATGTGAGCTCACGCGATCGCGAAATTCTGGCCCGTCGAAAAAGATGCCAATAACAAATGGCAGATCGTGGCCAATAAATGCCTGCACCGCCGCTTCATCCGGTGTTCGCCCCAGGACGAAGGCGTAAATGGCGACCACATCCTCCTGCGTGGCGCGCGCATGTTCGCCTCTAGATTTTTCACGATGCATCTTACAGCCTTGCCCCTCTGCGGCGGTCCGCCTAGCATTGCTTAGCGTGTAGCCGAAACCTTTTGCGACTACACTGACATCCCCCCGAAGCGGATTGACTTGCAGCGTTTCATGTGGAGAACGCCGTTATTCACCTGCGCACGACTGAGGCCATGGAATTGCTAGCTAAAACGCTCTTCAAGAAATCTAACGCGACGCCCCTTATAAAGGCCGGGGACGCCGCTCGCGATGCGCAAAATTGGCTAGGGGCGGCGGAAGCATATGGTAAGGCGCTCAAAATCAAGCCGGAGCGCGCCGATATTTGGGTGCAGTTGGGTCACGCTCGCAAAGAGGCCGGTGATCTGATCGGTGCGGAGCAAGCTTATCTGCAGTCGCTGAAGCTTGAGCCTCGTGTTTACGACACTCACGTGCAGATGGGACACCTGCGCCGCCTCGAAAAGCGTCTTCCCGAGGCGGTGAAGCACTACCTCGACGCCGCTGAAATCGATCCAAGTCAACGCTATCCCCTGGAAGCTGTTATGGAGCTTAGTTCGCAGGGTGTTGATGTCGATGCCGACCGGGCGGGCCGTTTAGCCAAGAGGTGGGGCTCATTCTTGATGAATGGCAACGACCATGCGTCAATCTCTGCTCAGCTTGACGCTGCGATCGCACGCTTGGAGCCGTCTCTGAGGGCGGACAATGCGGCCTCCATACAAGCCTTGTCCGACAGTATACGATCAATCGAGGCTAAGCTCGGTTTGCGTGGCGACGATCCGAAACACACTCCGGATGGCCTTCAGATCGTTTTTGACGTTTCCGACCTCGTGGGCTTCTTCAGTAACGCCCGTCTTCCGACTGGAATTCAACGCGTCCAGATCGAGGTCATCTCCAATCTCCTCACAAGAGAAGGCGGTGAATCAAGCGTCGCAGTCTGCACCTTCTCGAAAGATCGTGACCTGTGGTCAGAGGTTCCCTCCGATATATTCTTGAGGTTGTGTCAACTTTCCTTGGAAAGCGGCGATGTAGCGGATGAGAAATGGTCCGGTATGGTCAGATCTCTCAGAGCGGTCACGGAGCTTTCGCCTGAGTTCCAGTTCCAAGAAGGCGCCTGCCTCGTAAACCTTGGAACGTCTTGGTGGCTCCAAAACTATTTTCTTCACGTCCGGCGCGCCAAGGAGTTGTACGGCGTTCGATACGTTCCCTTTGTTCACGACATGATTCCTGTCATGACGCCCGAGCATTGCGTAAAAGAGCTGACGCAGGATTTTATAAGCTGGGCCCTTGGTGTGTTCGCTCATGCTGATCACTTCCTGACTAACTCGGAAGCCTCGAAGCGTGATCTTATTACCGTAGCCGAACAACTTGGATATGAGATTGAATCTCAAAATATCCACGTTGTTCGCTTAGACGCAGACTTTCGGAAGCCGACTATATCCGTCCCTACCGCCCAAACCTTATCGCGATATGGTTTGGTGGAGGGGCAGTATGTGCTTTTCGTCTCGACGATTGAGTCTAGGAAGAACCACCTCAGTGCGCTCAAAGCCTGGCAGGATTTGATGCGCAGGCGTGCGGCGGCTGATGTGCTGAAGTTGATCTGCGTCGGCAACCGCGGCTGGCTAAATGACGCTGTCTTTTCCAATCTCGATGCAGACAAGGATTTGCAGAGCAAGGTGATGATCGTCTCAGGGGTCTCCGATCCCGACTTGGCGAACCTTTACAAGGCGAGTGCTTTTACTCTCTATCCAAGCACCTACGAGGGTTGGGGGCTCCCAGTGACGGAATCCTTCTGTTACGGCAAGGCTGCGCTCTTGTCAGACTCCTCATCACTGCCTGAGGCTGGCGGTGACTTCGCCGATTATTTCCGGGTCGGCGATCAAGCCGAGTTCATTCAGAAACTCGAGCGGTTGATGTTCGATCTGCCATACCGACGGCAGCGAGAGCAGAACATCATTTCGAACTTCCAGCCGCGACCGTGGCGGGAGTTGGGAGGGGAGATAGAGCAGTGCCTCCTGATGTGGTTCTCCGCTGGAGAGAGGGACACGCTGCCTGCCTCTCACGTGCCAACGCTGGGACGTTACTACCCGCTCAACCGAACTGAGGCTTTAGCGATCCATAGGGCGATGGAATCGGGCGAACGTTTCCGAAGCGGGACTGGATGGTGGTTTCCTGACGACTGGGGCAACTGGACCAAGCCTGAGGGGGGGCTGCTCAAGCTACGCTTTGAACCTGACTCCATCGACAAGCCAAAACGTCTTTACATACGCCTGCTCGGATTAAGCGCCCATCATCAGCCCTATCGCATCGCGTTGGGCGGCGCCACAGCCGAGGAGGGAGTGCTCGCTCCTCAGCAGAAGCTCTGGTGTGTTGTGAATGTGCCTGTCAATGCGCAGGCCTCTGGAGAACTCGTGGTCGGTCTTCATGGGGGGGGCTACGACGACTTCGCCTCCGCCACGAATGGACGAGACACTCGAAAAGGTGGCTTGGGTGTCTTCGGGTTCATGATATGTGATGCAGACGACTTGCTTTCGCGCTCCAATCTCATGGAGGCGATAGCTTTGGGTGGTGGGCGTCTTCCGGGATTGGATAACTAATGACTGCTGTTGATCTGAAGAATGAAACGGTGAGCCTTACGGATCTGGCGAATGCCTCCGGCTCCGATAAGGGCACATCTGGTCATCCATCTCCCCACCACTACACGCGCATTTATGACATGCTGCTTCAGCCGCACCGGCACAGTCTGGCGAATATGTTGGAGATCGGTCTTATGGCGGGAGGGCCGGAGGTGGGCGGCGACGTTGATCGGGTCGTCCGTACCGCGCCCTCGGTCGATATGTGGCTGAAGTTCTTCCCCGAAGCTCAGGTGAGAGGCTTCGACATCAGTGACTTCTCGTGGGTCGAGCATCCCCGTTTCACCTTCGTTCGCGGCGACAGCGGGGTGGCGTCTGATCTCGAGAAGGCGGCGGCTCTAGGGCCGTTCGATCTCATCATCGACGATGGATCTCACGCTTCCTTCCATCAACAGCTTGCCTTCAAGGTCCTGTTTCCGAAGCTTCGTCCCGGAGGTCTTTACATTATCGAGGATCTGCAGTGGCAGTCGCCGTACTACGAGGATCAACTACCAACCACTCATAAAACGAGTGATGTAATCGACAGCTGGTTCAAAACTGGCCAACTGCCGGAGTTCTCGGCGCCGGAGCTAGATGGGCTGCATGAGCTTGGTGCAGAAATCGCATTCGCCACCGTGTTCAACCAGCCTTTCTCTCACGAGGCCGTTTATCCGAAGATGGCAGTCATCCACAAAAGCTTAGCGTCGACGAGATGAAACTCCCTTAGCCGGGCGTGCGCTTTGAGCGAAATTCGTCGCTGTTGACCATGTAATTTGCCACTGCGGACACGCCATCGCGAATGCCTCGCCGTTCCACAGTTGTAATATAAGAGTTGCCGGCTCCGCCATCTGCAGGACGCCCCAGGATGCCTTCGTAGAGACCCGCCACGACGTCCACGGCGCTTACGCCGAAAGCGGTTTCTGCTTGCGTCGAAAGCGGATCCAAGATGCGGGAAATCTCCTCGCGAATGTGGGCGACACGGGAGCGAAAATCGGTCGCATTCGAACGCAGGTGCTGGCGAATAAAGGTTGCCGAAGCTGAGTTGATCAGGTCGGGTGATTCGACCCAGATTGCAGCCTTATACTCTGGCGAAGCGGCAAGAATTTCGTGCAGGATAGACTGATCGTCAGGACCGCCTTGGGGAAAGTTGGTCACATGCTCGACACGTGGCCACGCTGCTAAGCAGCGCGCCTTCCATTCCTTCGCAAACCTCACGCCCACTTCATTGGACAGGTTTAGGAAGAAAACACCAGCGTTGACGTCCCACCAATTATCCGACGCTAGAGATGATGTGAATATGGCGGCATGGTCCGCATGTGCATCGAGATAGCGTTCTACATCGAAAGACTGATCTTCAATCCAAGCATCGGCGTCCATATAGCATACCCACCCTGTCAAACCTCGCTCGATCATTTCATCAAGGATAAAGACGCGATTGAAAGTCGCGTGCCATGGGTGAGCCCCCTTCTTGATCCCGAGGAACATTTCGTATTGCAGGCTCTTGGTCGCCGTGTACGCGATCACAGATCGTGAGGTAAGCCCCACCATCTCCGCATATTTGAAAGCGTCGGAGGTCTGAACGAAGGTGGTCAAGGCGGGCTCCAGTATTCCGGTTCCGCCACCATGTATGCGCTTGGAGGCGAATGAGAACGGCGACTTAGCAGAATTCCATGGCGAACGCGCCTCGCAAGGTTCGATCAGGAAAACATTTTCGCGGTGTGTGTGACACCCCACGATTTCGCCCGATCAGCCATGCAGCGGAAGTCGAGGGCTCTAGCAGACGAGCAATTTGCCATAAATGAACTCGATTTCATACGCTGTGTAACTTTCTGCTGGTTCCAGATGCGAGCAAATCAGCTCGGATGGTTTGGGAGGCAGTACGAGCAATTGCGGCTGCGCCGGTGTCCAGTTCGCCGGCGATGATGTCAACCGGACTCGCTGCCGACTGGTTCAAGTGTTAGCGCGCCTAAGAGCGTGGTGCTGCCCACAAGCGCCTGGCGCTTGCGCCGAGAGTGCAGAAGAGTCGGTCGTTGGTGGAGAAACCGAAAGGACGGCGCGTCGCTAATCTCCAAAACTTATCATCTGTCAATCCTTCATTGCGACGCTCCGCAGCAGTTTTCTGCAGGAGTTTCAGGGGGTCAGTCACCGTGCACGTGACATCCCCTCCTGACGGCGCTATCGGCTCGACTGATGGATGAGAACGAAGCGCTGTATGCTTAACCTCAGAGGCCTGAGCTGCTCGATCAACGGCTCGTCAAAAATGTTAGGCAGCAGAGGCGCTGATGGGTGAGAAGAGGGCTATTGTCGTGCTGGGCATGCATCGCAGCGGCACGTCATCTGTAACCGGCGCGTTGTCGCTTCTGGGCGCCGCTTCGCCTCGGACCCTGATGCCGGCGGCTGAAGATAACCCAAAGGGGTTCTGGGAAAGCCAGCCGCTGATGCTTTTGCACGACCGTTTGCTAGCGGCGGGCGGATCAAGCTGGAGGGACTGGCGACCTTTCAACCTTAGCGCAGCGCTCGAAGCTGAACCGACCCTGGTGGACCAAGCGCGTGCATGCCTGATCGACGAGTTTCAGGAGGCTTCCCTGATCGTGCTCAAGGATCCGCGTATTTGCCGTTTCCTCCCGTTTTGGTCGGAGCTTTTGGAGGACGTCGGCTACCACACAAAGGTCGTTTTCCCGCTGCGACCCCCTGCTGAGGTGGCGAACTCCCTGGCATTTCGTAATGACATGAGGCTAGAGGAAGGCGGCCGACTCTGGTTACGTCATGTACTCGACGCGGAACGGTCCAGTCGGGACCTGCCCCGGCACTTCGTGCATTGGCAGGTGTTTCTCAGCGGATGGCGCGATCAGATAAGACAAATCGACGCGAAACTTGGGCTGGGTCTTGAACTGGAAAATCTCGACCAGCCGTCTCCCGTTGACGAGTTTTTGTCACCAGAGCTGGTTCGTCAGACGACGTCTAACATCGATCTTCATCCCTGGACCACACACGCTTGGGATTGCTTGCGAGGCTTGGTGAACTTCAGCGACGACTCGGCCATTCAGGATAGTCTGGATGAACTTCGCTGGAAGTTTGATGAGGCTTGCAGCTTGTTTCCGTAAAGACAGCCAAAATAGGCCACATTCAGCAGGTGGCCGTCTAGGCGGTTTGAGGCAAACTTGGCTCGCCAATGAAATGGCGCATCATAGGGGTGGTCCAGAGTGGACACAGTTCTTGTTACCGGCGGTGCCGGCTATGTTGGTTCGCACACGTGCCTCGCTCTGTCGCAGGCGGGCTTTAAGCCCGTCGTCTATGACAATTTGTCGAACGGCCACGCCGCTTTCGTGCAGTGGGGTCCGCTGGAGAAGGGCGATATCCGTGACGCGGATCGGCTCGAGGAGGTCGTGAGTCGGCACAAGCCTAAGGCTGTGCTACATTTTGCAGCCTTGATCGAGGTAGGTGAATCTGTACGGGAGCCGGGTCGCTTCTATGAGAACAACGTGGCTGGAGCTATCACTCTAATCGAGACCGCGCGCCGGGCGGGCGTCGAATGCATGGTGTTTTCGTCGACATGCGCCACCTACGGTGAGCCGATCACGCTGCCAATGGCGGAAGACCATGTCCAGGTCCCGCTCAACCCTTATGGTCGTTCCAAGCTGATGATCGAGCAGGTCTTGGCGGACTACTCGACCTATGCGGGGTTCCGCTCGGCCTGGCTGCGTTACTTCAATGCTGCAGGAGCTGACGAAGAGGGGCGAATAGGAGAGCGTCATCATCCTGAAACCCATGCGATCCCGCTCGCACTGCAGACGGCGTTGGGGTTGCAGTCGGGATTTAAGGTGTTTGGTCATGACTATGACACGCGGGATGGGACCGCCATTCGCGATTACGTCCATGTGCTGGACCTCGCGGACGCGCACGTCAGGGCTCTGCGCTACTTGTTGGATGGCGGACAAACGACGGCGTTCAATCTCGGCACAGGGACAGGTACGACAGTCAAGGAACTGGTTGACACGATCCGCCGAAGCACCAACCGACCATTCCCAATCGAGGGAGCACCTCGCCGACAAGGGGACGCGCCATGCTTGGTGGCGGACAACCGCAAGGCCCGAGAGGTTCTAGGGTGGCGTCCGCATCGAAGCTTTGACGATATCATTGCGACCGCATGGCGCTGGCATGTGTCGGAGCGCGACAGCGCTGGCACAGTATGATGACGAATGGCTTGGCAGGTTCAGGCGCAGGCTGTTCCCACTTGAAGAGCGCCCTTACTCCGTGACTTCCTTCCCATCCCCCGCTATCTCGCGCGCGTGATGAACGAAACAGAACGCCAGTCGGAAGAACGCAGTTGGGAGACGGCGAAGACGCTCGCCGAGGCCTTGCCGTATATCCAGGTGTATGACCGCGAGACCGTGGTCATCAAATACGGCGGTCACGCCATGGGCGAGAGCGCTGTGGCGCGTCAGTTCGCCGCCGATGTGGTGCTGCTGAAGCTGATGGGCGTGAACCCGGTCGTCGTGCACGGCGGCGGGCCTCAGATCAGCGCCATGCTGGACAAGGCGGGGGTGAAGTCCAGCTTCGTCGACGGGCTGCGAGTCACCGATCCAGCGACCATGGAAGTCGCCGAGATGGTGCTGTCGGGCGCGGTGAACAAGGAGATCGCCCACTGGATCACCATGGCCGGCAAGGAGGCGGACGTGCGCGGCGTCGGCCTGTCGGGCAAGGACGCCGGCTTGCTGACCGTCGAGAAGACGCGTCGCACCAAGCGCGATCCCGACAGCATGATCGAGCATGAGGTCGACCTGGGCTATGTCGGCGAACCGACCAAGGTGGATCCCAAGCTGATCGCCGGCCTGATCGCGTCTGAAACGGAAGACTGGGTTCCGGTCATCGCCCCGATCGGCGTGGCCGAAGACGGACAAACCTACAACGTCAACGCCGACACGGTGGCCGGCGCGGTCGCGGGTTCGCTGAACGCCAAGCGGATGCTGCTGCTGACGGACGTGCCGGGCGTCAAGGGCGCGGACGGCGACATCATCCGTCAGATGACGCTGGACGAGGCGCAAAACCTGATCGACACCGGCGTGGCCACTGGCGGCATGATCCCCAAGCTGGAGACCGCCATGGCCGCTGTTCGCGCGGGTGTCGAGGCGGTAGTCATTCTGGACGGGCGTCGGCCGCACGCCATGCTGGTCGAGTTGTTCACCGAGTTCGGCGCTGGCACCCTGGTGAAGGCGTCTTGATCGACCCCCATTCCACATCCCTTGGGCATGTGCGCGCTTGGGTGTTCGACATGGACGACACCCTGTATCCGCGCGAGCAGGGTCTGATGCGGCTGGTCCAGGCGCGCATCAACGCCTTCGTTGTCGAGGCCGTCGGGCTGGAGCCCGAGGCTGCGGCTGCGATGCAGCGCCAGTTTCTGGACGAGCACGGCACAACCCTGGCCGGGCTTATGGCCAACTATGCGGTCGATACCGAACGGTTCCTGCGCGAGGTGCACGACGTGCCGCTGGACGGGGTCGAGCCCAATCCGCGTCTGGCCGAGCGGCTGAAGGCTCTGCCCGGTCGTTGCTATGTCTTCACCAACGGCGCGCGGGATTACGCCCATCGTGTTCTGGGGCGGATCGGCGTCGCCGACTGTTTCGAAGGCGTCTTCGCCATCGAGGATGGGGATCTGACGCCCAAGCCTAATCCCGCGACCTTCCGCCGGATGCTGGAGCAGTTCGGCATCGATCCGCACCGATCCGCCTTCTTCGAGGACACGCCCAAAAACCTTGAGCCGGCCAAGGCGCTGGGCATGGCCACGGTCCTGATCGGCGACGGCCATGGCAAGCCGATCGGGCCGCATATCGACCATGTGGCCCCGGACCTTTTCGACTTCCTTTCCGATCTGAGCTTCAAGGACGCCGCATGACCGATCTGTCGCATCTCGAATCCGTCGTCGAGGCCGCCTGGGAACAGCGCGCCGAGGTGTCCGCCGCCACGCATGGCGAGGTGCGCGACGCCGTTGAAACCGCCTTGGCCCTGCTGGATTCCGGGCAGGCGCGCGTCGCCTCGCGCGGCGCGGATGGCGTCTGGACCACGCATCAGTGGCTGAAGAAGGCGGTGCTGCTGTCCTTCCGTCTGAACGACAACCAGATCATGCGGGCGGGCGCCCCGTCCGTCATGCCGCTGTCGGTGGATCATCCCGTCGCCGTTGGTCCCTTCTGGGACAAGGTGCCCAACAAGTTCGGCGACTGGACCGCGTCGGATTATCAGTCGGCCGGCTTCCGCTCGGTGCCCGGCGCCATCGTCCGTCACGGCGCGCATATCGCCAAGAACGTGGTGCTGATGCCCTCGTTCGTGAACATCGGCGCCTTCGTCGACGAGGGCTCGATGGTGGATGCCTGGGCCACGGTCGGCTCTTGCGCCCAGATCGGCAAGAACGTGCACCTGTCGGGCGGCGCGGGCATCGGCGGCGTGCTGGAGCCGCTGCAGGCCAATCCGACCATTATCGAGGACGGCTGCTTCATCGGCGCCCGCGCCGAGGTGGCGGAGGGCGTGATCGTGCGCGAGGGCGCGGTCCTTGCCATGGGCGTCTACTTGTCGGGCTCGACCAAGATCGTGGACCGGGCAACCGGAGAAGTGTTCCGGGGCGAGGTGCCGGCCTATTCGGTGGTCGTGCCGGGGTCGCTGCCAGATCCCAATGGTGGGCCGTCGTTGTACTGCGCCGTCATCGTCAAGCGTGTGGACGCGCAGACGCGGGCGAAGACCGGCGTCAACGAACTGCTGCGCGACTAGACCTTGATCGGCTTGAGGAGGGATCGCTTCGCGATTACGCTGAGGCCGTGAATCAAGGTCCAGGTTGAATCTGGAGCCTGATTCACCGCCTCGTCGAAGCGCGCAGCGCTTCAACTCAAGCGGGTCAGGCTCTAGTCAGGCGGCGACGCGAACAGCCTCGATCTGAGGCGTGTCGAAGGTCGCGTGCAGGGTGAAGGTCGATCCCTTGCCGGGGGTCGACGTCACCGTGATCTCGCCGTCCATCAGGGCGGCCAGACGCTGACAAATGCTGAGGCCCAGACCGGTGCCGCCGAACTTGCGGGTGGAGGACCCGTCCACCTGAGAGAAGGGCTGGAACAGGCGCGTCAGATCGTCGGCGGCGATGCCGATGCCGGAATCGGCGACACCAAGCCGCAAGGTCGTGCGGCCCTCGCCTGCCGGCTCGCTGTCGATAATCAGGCGAACCTCGCCCTGCGGCGTGAACTTGATGGCGTTGCCAGAAGGTTGTGCGTCACCTGGGCCAGGCGCAGCGGGTCCATTCTGAGAAGCGGCGGCATTTCGCTGCGGATTTCGGTCGTGAAGGTCAGTCCGCGCGCCTCGGCCTGCGCCTTGAACGGGCCCGTCAGCCGGGCGGCGAGGGTCTCGGCTTCGACATCGACGAAGTCCAACTCCATCTTGCCGGACTCGATCTTGGTGATGTCGAGAATGTCGTTCAGCAACACCATAAGCCCTTCGCCGGAATCGCGGATGACGCCGACGAACTCCTTCTGACGATCGCTGAGCTCAGACATCTGCAGCAGTTGCGCGGCCCCCAGAACCCCGTTCATCGGCGTGCGAAGCTCGTGTGAAATAACGCCCAAGAAGTTGGATTTGGCGGCGCTGGCGGCGTTGGCCGTGTCACGGGCGGTTTCCAACTCGGCGATCAGTTCGGCCTGGCGGCGGTTGACGGCTTCCAGATCGCTGTCCTTCATCTGGGTGATGGCCACCTTGATCAGCAAAGCCAGCGCCAGAACCGGGATCATGCTGAGCACCACCCAAAAGCCCGGCGTGCCCCACAGTTGTGCGAACAGCAGAATTACGACCACCGAATAGGGCGCCGACACGATCAGGGCCTCACGGGGCGCGGCGCGCATCTGGGTGAAGACCAGCACATAGCCGGCCATGAGAAGGGCGACGCCCAACGGCACGCCATAGGCGCCGCCGTAGATGAATGCGAGCAGCGGCGCCGCTGACCAGGCGATGCAGGAAATGGTGGCGGCCATCAGCTTGATCCGGCCGTGCAGTCGCTCATCTCGGATCACCAGCACCCGTTCGGCGAATGTTCGCAGCAGGCTTGATGCGGTCGCCGCTGCAAACCACAACACTGCGGTCGCCCAATCGGTGACGGTTAACAAGGCGACCGCCCAACTGGCGATGATCAGATACCGCATGTGACCGTTTGCGATCAGATGCTGGAGCAGGGAACGGCCAGGGTGGGTCTTGAACGTCGTCATCTTCGGATCTCGTCGAGCGATGATCCAACGTGGTGCGTCCTCACCTAAGATACGATGAACGCTAAGTATTGTGCCCGAAATGTCCGGGCGTCAGCGGTTAAAGCGCGGTCTGAACTTCATTAGATTGGCTCGAAGGCGTCCGATCAATGAACGGTTAAGGCGATAGTTGCTTAGAAGCTTCTGATATTTTTTTTCGGTAGGGTGGAGAAGAACGGCGCGCTCAACAGCCTTTATCGCTTCAGCCTGAGCGCCGGCTCGCTGCGCAATAAAGCCATGCCAGGCGTGGATGTGAGCCATCACTGATGTTTCGGGTCGCGCAGTGATTTCTCGCGCTAGGTTCAGCGCAGATTGGTGCTGGCCGAGCTCCGACAACAGATCGGCGTAAGGCACGGCGATTACGACGTTACGGTTAGATCGGTCTAGAGCCTCTTCATAAGCCGAGAGGGCTTCTTCGTTGCGGCCGTGCAGATAAAAGGCTCTGGCTAGACACTGAAGAGCGCCGATGTGCGTGGGCTGAATGTCGATAGCACGCTCCGCGAGCTGCAAAGCGATATCACGCCGTTTCGAAGCTAGGCTCTCGGATAACGTTATGAGATAGGTGACGCTATCTTTTCGTCTGGCTTTCGCCTCACGCCTGTACCCAATCGGATCTATTGTCCCATTCAAGACGTCATTCAATAGCGGTGACAGCATCTGCTGCTCAGCCAGCATTGATGCCGATGGGTGTCCTGAATACCTGACTGGAATTTTAACGAGGTCGGTCTCGCTTGCGATGAGGTCGATATGTACCTTGTCGATAGAAGCCGGGTCGTAGACGGCTATGGCTTGCGCCCGCGCCGGCAGGGAGGGTTCACCCTCAGGAAGCCAGACTATTCGTTCCGCATCCTGCAGCCAGCGCTTTTCGAAAGGCACGATTGCTGGATTGATCGAATATTGCGGGGATAAGGCCAAAGCCGCATCGACATTTAGTGCATCTGCAAAACGTAATGCCGCATAGCCTCCCATTGACGAGCCATAGGTTATGCTTCGCGACGCGCCGGAGATCGCTTCCCGCACAGCAATCAAGACATCTGACATTTCGGGATACTGATACCAGTCCTCCCGCCGGCCCATGATGTGGATGGCCGAAATACCCTGCGATCTAAGATAGGCTTCGCCAAAGCCTTCTCGATCAAAGCCGTGGCCGATGCTGTAATTGTCAAACGTGACGACCCAACGCGATGTATCCTCGCAAGCCACTTCACGAGCGACCAGGTTATCGCTTCTAAACAACTCCCTCATTGATCGTATTGTTCGCTTCCTGATCTGACTAGGCCAGCGGAAATTATCGAGCGCGCTTCAGATCCGGCGGAGTCGCTTCGTCGGTCAAGATGCAAATGGCCTCCTCGACCGTGACCAGCGTCTGCGCCTGAGAGCCGAGGCGGCGGATGGCGACCATGCCGTCTTCGGCTTCCTTCCTGCCAACCACGGCGATGACCGGGACCTTGCCGACCGAGTGTTCACGCACCTTGTAGCCGACCTTTTCGTTGCGCAGGTCGATCTCGGTGCGCAGGCCGGCGGCCTTGAACTTGGCCATCACATCGCGGGCGTAATCGTCGGCGTCCGAGGTGATGGTGGCCACCACAGCCTGGGTTGGGGCCAGCCACAGCGGGAAGGCGCCAGCGTAGTTCTCGATCATGATGCCGATGAAGCGCTCGAACGAGCCCAAGATCGCGCGGTGCAGCATGACCGGGCGGTGCTTCTGGCCGTCCTCGGCGATGTAGGTGGCGTTCAGGCGTTCGGGCAGGACGTAGTCCAGCTGGATCGTGCCGCAGGTCCATTCGCGGCCGATGGCGTCCTTGACGATGAAATCCAGCTTGGGCGCGTAGAAGGCGCCGTCGCCCTCGGTGACGACCGGCTCGGTTCCGGCGGCACGGGCGGCCTCGGCCATCAGGGTCTCGGCCTTGTCCCAGAACTCGTCCGTGCCGGCGCGATTCTCAGGCCGGGTGCCCAGGCTGATGTAGGCGGTCTCCATGCCCAGGTCGGCGTGGACGCTGCGGGCCAGTTTGATGAACTCGGCCGTCTCCTCGACGATCTGGTCCTCGCGGCAGAAGATGTGGGCGTCGTCCTGGGTGAAGCCGCGCACCCGCATCAGGCCGTGCAGCGACCCCGACGGCTCATAGCGGTGGCAGGCGCCGAACTCGGCCATGCGCAGCGGCAGTTCACGATAGGACCGCTGACCTTGGTCGAAGATCTGCACGTGGCCGGGGCAGTTCATCGGCTTGAGGGACAACTCCTCGCCCTCGACCGTCTCGCAGACGAACATATTGGGGCGATACTTGTCCCAGTGGCCGCTCTGTTCCCAGAATTTGCGGTCAAGAACCTGGGGCGTCTTGACCTCGACATAGCCCGCAGCGTCCAGGCGGCGGCGCATATAAGCTTCCAGCACACGCCACAGCACCCAGCCCTTCGGGTGCCAGAAGACCATGCCCCGGCCCTCTTCCTGCATATGGAAGAGCTCCATGGCCTTGCCGACCTTGCGGTGGTCGCGCTTCTCGGCCTCTTCCAGACGCTGCAGATGGGCGTCCAGATCTTCCTTGGTGGCCCAGGCGGTGCCGTAGATGCGTTGCAGCTGCTCGCGCTTGGAATCGCCCCGCCAATAGGCGCCGGCCAACTTTGTCAATTTGAACGCCTTGCCGACGTGGCGCGTCGAGGGGAAGTGCGGGCCCCGGCACAGGTCGATCCAGTCGCCCTGTTTGTACAGGGTGATGGTCTCGGTCCCCGGCAGGTCGCGGATCAGCTCGGCCTTGAACTTCTCGCCGCGCGCCTCGAAGAATTGGATCGCGTCGTCCCGCTCCCAGACCTCGCGCTCGAACTTGGCGTCGCGATCCACGATCCGGCCCATCTCTTTTTCGATGGCGGCGAAGTCGTCGGTCG
>NZ_DAMBJX010000004.1:60666-83147 GCF_032067225.1 Brevundimonas vesicularis
CGGTCGAGAAGGGCTCTTCCCGGTAGAAATCGTAGTAGAAACCGTCCTCGATCGCCGGGCCGATCGTGACCTGGGTGCCAGGGAACAGGGTCTGGACCGCCTCGGCCAGGACGTGGGCCGTGTCGTGGCGGATCGTATAGAGGGCGGCGGGGTCGTCGCGCATGATCAGGCGGAAGTCGCCGCCCGTCTCCAGCACCCGACCCATGTCGCGTTGCTCGCCGTTCAGTTCGGCCAGCACGGCCTTCTTGGCCAGCGAAGGCGAGATCGAGGTCGCGACGTCGCGCGCCGTCGAACCGGCCGGGTAATGGCGCACCGCGCCGTCGGGGAATTTCAGGTCGATCATGTGTCAGTCTTCAACTGGCGGGACCGGGTCGTATCCCGATCTCCCGAAGGGATGGCATTTACAGAGGCGGCGCACGGTGAGCCACCCCCCCTTTACCGGGCCGTGCTGGATCAGGGCGTCGCGCCCGTAATCCGAACAGGTCGGCAGGAACCGGCACTGCTGGCCGATCAGGGGAGACAGCGTCAGCTTGTAGCCCCGATGGGCCGCGCGCACGCCGCGTTCATAGAGAGACATCACGTCCCTTCGCCGGGGGCTTGAGAGGTTCGCCGCGCTTATCCCCTGTTGCAGCAGGGGGATCAACCGGTCGTGCCCGTCAGGCCGCGCCGGCGAGGCGAGTTCGGGCGGCGAGGGCCTTGTTCACCGCCTCCAGCGTCGCCTCCAGCGAGACCAGGGTCGAGGCGTGGCGGGCGGGGTAGTCGGCGACCTGTTTCAGCAGACGCAAATCCTCGAACCGACCGACGGGGCCGTCGCCGCCGGATTTCAGCATGGCGGTCATGGCGTCGCGGGCGTCCTTGAGATCATCGACCGAGGCGCCGATCACAGACTGACCCAGCACCCCGGCGGCGGCCTGGCCGAGGGCGCAGGCTTTGACGTCCTGAGCGAAGTCGGCGATGCGGCCCGCGTCGTCCAGCGTCACATCGACCGTCGCGCGCGACCCGCACAGTTTCGCTACCCGCTCGCCAGTGCCCTGCGGCGCTGGCAGACGCCCCGCATGCGGCAGGTTCGCCGCCAGCGACAGGATGCGCGCGCTGTAGAGGTCGTCGATCATGGGATGAAGATAGGATGTTCGAACGCCGCGCGAAACCTCTCCCTCCCCGTCCGGGGAGGGTGGCCGAGCAGAGCGAGGTCGGGTGGGGAGGGCACAGCGACGTCCCACAGGATTGTCCTGTATCACGCACGTGCGTCCCTGCCGGGCCGCCCCCACCCCGTCGCTGCGCGACGACCCTCCCCGGAGCGGGGAGGGAGAATTGCGATGCTAGACCTTCAATGAAAGCGACCCGTCCGACCCGATCTCCAGCTGGACGTTGTCGTAGTCCGCCAGGGTGGTATGATCCGTCTCCAGCGGGTGGGTCCAGGCGGCGGTGACGACCAGCACATCGGCGCCGGCCGCTTCGCCCGCCTTGATGCCGGCCTCGGCGTCCTCGAACACCAGGCAGTCGCCGATGTCGAAGCCCAGCGTCGCGGCGGCCTTCAGATAGCCGGCGGGGTCGGGCTTGCCGCGTTCGACGTCCTCGGCGGTGATCATCACGGCGGGCGGGGTCACGCCTGCGGCCCTGAGACGAGCGCGCGCCAGGGGGGCTGAGGCGGAGGTGACTACGGCCCAGCGGTCGGGCAGCAGGCGTTTGACGAAGTCGACGGCGCCGGGGATGGGGGCGACGCCGTCCACGTCCTCGATCTCGCCGCGCTCGACCCAAGCCACCTCGGCGTCCAGGTCGATATCGGGCAGGTTCTGGCGACGAATGGTGTCGATCGCGCGCACGCCGTGGATGGTGGGGATGAAGGCGGCGGCATCCAGCCCGTGGCGCGCGGCCCAGCGGGTCCAGACGCGCTCGGCGGCCAAGGTCGAGGTGATCAGGGTGCCGTCCATGTCGAACAGGAAGGCCTGATAGGCGCGGGACGCGCGGAGGGCGGTCATGGCCTCATCCACCACGCGGGCGGTCAGACCGCAACGACCGGATCAGCCGCCTTGCAGCGAATTCCAGGTACGGGCCGTGTCGCTCGCCGGCGTATCCGCAGGCGCGCCGCCGCTGGACGGCGCGGCGCCGGCAGTGCCGCGCGCGCGCAGCCAGCGCAGGTTCTGCTCGGCCTGTTCGGGCGGCAGTTCGCGGCGCAGGATCTGTTCGGCCTCGCCCATCTTGCCTTGAAGGCCCAGCACCATGGCCAGGTTCTGGCGCACCTTGGCCGATGCGGTCGGCTGGGCCACGGCGCGACGCAGCAGGGTCTCGGCGCCCGGCGCATCGCCATGCGTCAGGGCGGCGGTGGCCGCATTGGTCAGAACGTCGGGGTTGTCAGGCGACAGGGCCAGGGCCTGGTTCCAGGCGACGCGGGCGTCGTCAGTGCGGCGCACCTGTTCATAGGCCACGCCCAGCAGGGAATAGGCGCGCCAGTCGCGCGGGGCCTGATCGCGCGCCTGTTCCAGCGGCGCCACGCCATAAAAGGCCTGGCCGCGCGCGATGTGGGCGCGGCCCAGCTCCAGCAGAGCGTCCAGATTGTTGGGATGGAGCGTCAATGTCGCCTGCGCGGCCTCGGCCGCCTGATCGTATCGACCCAGCTCACGCAGGGCCTGGGCTAGTTTCACGCCCGCCACGGCGTCGGTCGGATCGGCCTGCTGCTCCGAGGCCCAAAAGACCGAGCGCGACAGGGCGTCCATCCGGTCATAGGTGGCCCGCACCGCAGCGGACGACGGCGCGCGAACCTGGGCCGCGGTCGCCGACGTCGGATCTGCCGCCAGCGTCGGCTTGCCGGACAGGGCGATCAGGGCGACGGTTGCGAGAAGGGCGGGCATGCGCGACATGGGTCAGGTCCAGACGGTCCTAGAGGTCTCACCCCTAGAATCGCCGGTTCGCGTCAACCGATGGTTAACTTCGTTTCGAGGGCCTCATGTCCGTCTCGCATCCTCTGCTGGTTTCCGCTCAAGACGGCGACGGCGCCATCCCGATCCGCTTCGTTCAGGCGGGCGGCGTGCTGGACGATGCGGCCCGGCGCTGGGGCGATCGACATGGGTTCGAAGGCAAGCCGGGCCAGCTGTTGGTCGTGCCGGACGCGGGCGGAGAGATAGGCCAGGTGGTCGTGGGCGCAGGCGCGACCTTCGACCCGATGAGCGTGCGGGGGCTGTCGGCGCGACTGCCGGGCGGTCTGTATCGGCTTGAGGTCGCCACGCAGGACGCGGAACTGGCGACCCTGGCCTTCCTGCTGGGGGCCTATGTCTTCGACCGCTACAAGGCCTGGCCGGACCGGACGCCCGTGCGGCTGGTCGCGCTGGACGGGGTGGATGTCGCCGAAATCTCGCGCATTGCCGCGGCCTGCGCCCTGGCGCGCGAAATGGTCGATACGCCCGCCGCCGACATGGGGCCGTTGCAGATCGAGACCATCGCCCGCGAGATCGCAGAGAGCGCCGGCGCCGAGATCACCGTCACCACCGGCGACGCCCTGCTGGAAGACAACTATCCGGCCGTCCACGCGGTGGGGCGCGCCGCCGCCCCGCACCGGGCGCCGCGCCTGATCGAGATCGGCTGGAAGCTGGACCGGACCGACCTGCCGCTGGTCGCCCTGGTCGGCAAGGGGGTGGTGTTCGACACCGGCGGTCTGGACCTGAAGCCCGCCGCCGGCATGCGCAACATGAAGAAGGATATGGGCGGCTCGGCCCATGCGCTGGCCTTGGGACGTCTGGTTATGCAGGCCGACCTGCCCGTGCGGTTGGTGGTCATCGTCGCGGCGGTCGAGAACGCCGTGTCGGCCGACGCCTTCCGGCCCGGCGACATCCTGAACAGCCGCAAGGGGCTGACGATCGAGATCGGCAATACGGATGCCGAAGGCCGGCTGATCCTGGCTGACGCACTGACACGGGCGGGCGAGCACCAACCCGACCTGACGCTGGACTTCGCGACCTTGACCGGCGCCGCGCGGATCGCCCTGGGGCCGGAACTGCCGCCTCTTTACACAGATGACGAAGCCTTGGCGGCCGGGCTGCTTGCCGCGGCGGGTCAGGTGCGCGATCCCCTGTGGCGGATGCCGCTGTGGCCAGGCTATCGCGGCGCGCTGGACGCCGAGATCGCGGATCTCCGGAACGACCCGGCCGGCTGGGCCCAGGCCGGATCGGTGACGGCCGCCCTGTTCCTGCAAAAGTTCGCTCCGACCACGGGGGCCTGGGCGCACATGGACATCTTCGCCTGGAACCCCCGCGCCCGCCCCGGCTATCCAGAAGGCGGCGAGGCCCAGGCGCTGAGGGCGTGCTACGCAATGCTCAGGGCGCGCTACGTCGACTGACGATCAGGCGAAGGCGAACCCCGGCTCCGGCTCGGCGTCGTCGGACGGGGATCGCGGCGGCCCGGGCTTTCCGAGGCGTCCGCCCCGCGACCGTGCGCGGCGTCTAATGCGTCTCAACACGGTGCTGACAACGCGGGTCGCAAATTCCCGCTGCTGCATCAAGCCACGCCACCCGGCGACAGCGCGCAGACTGATGGCTAGTACGACCAGATCGAAAATCACGGTCACGTCGAACATCAGCGCCCAAGCGATCATGTCTGGCGCCGCCAAAGCGAACATTCGGGCGCCATCCGCCTCGAACAGAACAATGGCGACGACACCCAGCACCACGACCAGACAAAGGCCCGCCGCCTGTCCGGCGGTCAGACGCGAGAGATGGCGCGCCGGCGCTTCCACGAGCCATCGCATTAGAGCGATCCCGACAGGTCCCTGGTCAGCAACCGTCAGGGCCAGCACGATCAGCAAAAACAGCCACAAAATCACCAGAGCCTCCAACGCGTCGACATGACGTCCGCCCTGCGACATGGCGTGACCAAGCGACGCTTCAAGGCGGCTTTGTGATTTTGAGAACGCGGTTCTGTTGATTTTCTTTCGCAAAAGCGTCTCGCGTTAACGGCCCCTAAGCCATCGGGGGATAAGGCTGTGGGTTCAGCAATGCGAGTTCACGTTGACCGACGTCCTCGACCTTCTTCCGCCCGGCGACCGCCTCGTTCGCCCTGACCTCGCCGAACAGGCGCTGGAAGGGCTGGTGCGCGCAGACGCCTATCGGGCGACCGAGGCCATGCATTGTCGTGTCGCCGTGGCCGACATCCTGTCCGACGTTGACGATCGGATCGACCAGCTGCTGCATGGCGAGATTTTCGACGTCCTGGATCGGTCGAACGGCCGCGCTTGGGGCCGGGCGCGTCGAGACGGCGTCGTCGGCTGGGTCGTCCTGGACAGTCTGTCGGCCGGCGCGCCGTTGGCGACCCATTGGATCGCCGGCGTGGATGCCGTCCTGCCGTTAAACGCTCTGGTGGTCGAGGCGACGGATGTGGCCGAGGCTGATCTGAAGCCGGTCGGCGCGTTCGAGACAGATCTGGTCGCGGTGGCCGAGCGGCTGCTCGGCCGTCCGTATGAGCTGGGCGCGCGGTCTTCGATCTCCACCGACTGTTCCGGCCTGGTGCAGCAGGCCCTGCTGGCGTGCGGCCTGCCCGGTCCCCGCCGGTCGGACGCGCAGGCCCAGATGGGGCGAGCGGCGTCTTCATCGGACCTCCAGCGCGGCGACATCGTCGTCTGGCTGGCGCCGAACGACGATCACGACTGGACGGGCCATTCGGCGCTGATGCTGGATGGCGAACGCATCATCCATGCGACAGGCGGCAAGGGCGTCGTGATCGAGACCCTGGCCGAGGTCGAGGCGCGTCTGATCGCCGAAGGTTTCGCGACCGCCGTCTTCCGCCGGCTCTAGTCCCTTAAGGTCCGCATCGCGCCCAGCCGGGCGAAAGCCAGCGTCAGCGCCTTGCGCCGGGCGGGCGCCAAGCCGATCACCGGCGCGTCTCGCACGACCGCACCGCCGAAACCGTCTGCAACGATCAGGCCCGGTTGGTCGGGCAGGATGTCCTGCGGAAACTCGGGCGCGACGGCGAAGAAGAAGGCGTCGCAGAACGGTCCGTACTCATGCCATTTGCGGTCGACGCGATAGTCCTCGACGCCCGACTTGACCTCGCAGATGACGATGTCGCCCTTGCGCCCGATCGCCATGACATCGGCGCGCCGGCCGTTGGGCAGGCAGACTTCCAGGAGCGGCGCATAGCCCATGTCCATCATCAGCCGCGCCGCGCCGCGTGTGACCGAAAGGGTGGTCTCTGGACGGCTGAAGACGAGTTCAAGATGGGCGACGGCGGACATGCCGACAGCTTATGTTCCGCCTACGTTCCTATCGCAAGCGGCGCCTTAGAGGCCGGTGTGGACCAGTCGGCCGGTGCTGAAGCCCAGGGCGCCCACTCGGCTCAAGATGCGGTCGCGCTCAGCCTGAGAGGCATTCTGGTTGCGGTGCCAGATCCACCAGTTCGACTTGTCCGGCAGACCCATGATCGCCCAGCTGTAGTCGGGCGCATGGTCGTAGACCCAGTAGTTCTGGCCCGCCAGACCGCCGAAGCTGAGCAGGCCGGTCAGGCTGAACCGGAACTTCGCATTGGTCGTGGTGTCGGTGACGCGGGCGTTGGCGCGCAGCGTCTCGACCTTGGCATCGGCGCGCCGGACGCAGGTGACGGTGATGGCGTAGCGGTCGGCGGCGCCCTGCGGCGTGAAGTCGATCTGCGCCCGGCTGCAGTCCTTCTGGACGTTGTTGTGGTTGCGCTCGATCTCGAACCATCGGCCGTCGAAGCGGTTCAGATCGACATTAGACGCTTGGGCGAACGCCATTGACGGCAGGGCGGCGAGCGCGACGGCGGCGGCGATCAGGCTGGCGCGGAACATGGGCGTATCCTCGTTCGGTTTGGAAGGGATACGACGCGCCGACGCGTTCGGTTGTGGTCAGCGCTTTAGGCGCACCCGATTCACCATCCATTCGTTGCGCGTCTGGCCCCACAGATCGATGGCGATGTCCTGGAGGGGTTCGGGCAGGACGCCCGGCCCGCGATTGCGCGAACCCAACCGTGTCGCGACCGCCGCCGAGGGCCGGTTCTCGGGCGCGATGCAGTGGATCACGTCGTCCCAGCCCAGCACCTCGAAGGCGTAGTCCATCGTGGCTGCGGCCGCTTCGACGGCATAGCCCTTGCCGGTGGCGTCGCGATGCAGGCTCCAGCCCACCTCGCGGCCGGGCCAGCCATAGGGGTGCAGCGGCCCGATGCGGCCGATCCACTGGCCGGTCTCTTTTTCCAGGATGGAGAACATGCCCTCCCCCGTCAGGGCCCACATGCCCGCGACGGTGCAGATCAGGCGCCAGACCTGGGGTGCTGGCTGGACCCCGCCGATGAAACGGGCGGTCTCGGGATCGGCCATGAACTCAGCCCAGCGCGGAAAGTCCTCAACCGCCGGCGGACGCAGGATCAGCCGCTCGGTCTCCAGCGTCGGCCCCAGAGCGACATGGGGCGGCAGCGCGTAGGCGGCAGTGCTCACAGCAGATACTCCCGCTCCAGTTCGTAATGGCTGCCGCTGTCGGTCAAAACGCTGGAATACAGGCCGAAGCGGTCGATGCGGATCGGCGGCGAATGCAGCAGATTATGCCCCGACACCCAGGCGCCGAGCCGGTCGGGATTGGTCTGGGTTTTCAGATAGGCCAGGGTCACATGAGGTTTGTAGGCGCGCGCCTCCATGCCGATCCCGGCGCGTTCTCCGGCGGCCTTGCAGCGCCCGGCGAGAACCGACAGGCGCTCATTGGGCGTCTCGACCCCGGCCCACAGCGTATGGCTGCGGTGGTCGTCGCCAAAACAGCCGACGCCCTTCAGCGCGATCTCGAACGGACCGCCCGTCACGCGCGTCAGTTCCGACGCCAGGTCGTCGGCGCGGCGTTCGTCGGTCTCGCCATAGAAGGCGAGCGTGACGTGCAGGGCGTCCAACGGTCGCCACCGTGCGCCCGGCAGGCCGGATTGCCGTCGTTTCAGCGTCTCTGCGACGTCGGGCGGCAGGGTCAGGGCGGTGAACAGACGAAGCATGCGACCGAAAGTAGCGGCCGGAACACAAGCCTCCAAGTCCGGTTTTCCTTGCAGCGCGGGCCTCGGCTCACGATATTCAAAGCCTGTGACCGGAGAAGCCTCTCCGGCCAATCGGAGAAAGTTCGTCGCCATGAGCGATTTCAACAACGGTTACGCCCGTCCTCTGCCGCAGACGGCCGACATGTCGGTCGACGCCGGCCTGCGCAGCTTCATGCTGGGCGTCTACAACAAGCTGGCCCTGGGCCTCGTGGTCGCCGGCGCCCTGGCCTATGTCACCGGCAATGTGCCCGCGGTGCAGCAGCTGCTGTTCGTCCAGACGGCGGACGGCCGGATCGGCCTGACGATCCTGGGCATGATCGTCCAGTTTTCGCCGCTGGTGATGCTGTTCGGCTCGATGTTCTTCATGAAGAACCCGACGGCCAAGGGCGTGAACATGCTCTACTGGGCCGTGGTCGCCACGATCGGCGCGGGTCTGGGCATCCTGTTCCTGCGCTATACGGGCGGTTCGCTGGCCACCACCTTCCTGGTGACGGCGGCGGCCTTCGGCGGTCTGAGCCTCGTGGGCTACACGACCAAGAAGGACCTGACCGGCATGGGCACCTTCCTGATCATGGGCGTGATCGGCCTGATCATCGCCTCGATCGTGAACATGTTCCTGCAGTCTGGGACCTTCTATCTGATCATCTCCGGCCTGGGCGTGCTGATCTTCTCGGGTCTGATCGCCTACGACACCCAGCGTCTGAAGATGACCTACTACGCCTTGGGCGGCGACCAGAACGCGATGGGCGTGGCGACCGGCTTCGGCGCTCTGAGCCTGTTCATCAACTTCGTGAACCTGTTCCAATTCCTGCTGGCCTTCATGGGCGGCAACCGGAACTGAGGTCTGTCGAAAGACGGATACGGAAAGGGCCCCTCGCGGGGCCCTTTTTGTTTCTACTCCACCACTTGGAACTTGCGGCCGTCAAAGACGCGCAGCACCTGGGCCAGGTCGCGGCCGCGTTTCAGGATCTGGCCGCCTTCGCCGATGACGGCCCACTGGCCCTGGCGGGTCTGGAGGGCAGGTCGCTTTTCGATCCGGTAGAGCGGGGCGTCGCCGCTGCGGCGAAAAACGGCGAACTCGGCGAAATCCTTGTGGCCGACCATGGCGTAGTCGCGCCATTCGCCCTGCGCGACCATGCGGCCATAGACCCTGAGGATCGGGTCCAGTTCGCGACGGTCGAAGAAGACGGGGCCGGGCGCCGGCGTCGTGTCGTGAGGGTTCAGGCTCATAGGTTCAACTTAGGCCGCTGGCGGCCCGACGCCAGAGGCGGCCAGGAAATCGACGCAGACACGAAATGGCCCCGTTTCGGTCCTTCGCCCGCCCGTATGCGCAACGAAATATCGATCATCGGCTCGTCGGAGTTCGGAAGCGTCCCGGATCCTGAACAGCCCCCCCAGCCCCCCTGGATGTTTCCAGTTTACGGGCTCCGGCGGCCGATGCTTCCTCCAAGCGAGCGCCCGCCCTGCCTTTCCCCTCCCCCTCCCTGGCAAGGCGGGCGTTTCGCTGTCTGGAGCCCGCCAGACAGCGTCACATCGGCGTCTGATCCCGCCTTAGAGCGACAGGGTCAGGTTCAGGGTCTCGCCATTTTTGAGCACGGTCGCCTCGATCGATCCCGAGGCGCCCTGCAGGGCGGTCGCGGCCGCGCGAGCATCGGTCACGGGTGCGCCGGCGATGGCGGTGATCACATCGCCGGCCGTCAGTTCAGCCTGGGCGGCGGGCGAGCCGGCCGAGACGGCCGTGATCTGGGCGCCGCCGTCCTGATCTCGCAGGGTCGCCCCATAGGCCAGCACCGACTGGGCGCCGACGATCACGGGCTGATCAGCAGGCGTCTCGACCGCCAGCGACGTGGTCCCCTCGCGGCCGCCGCGCAGATAGGAGACGCTGAGGTCCGAGCCCGGCGCGGCGATGCCGATGGTGGCGTTGACCGAGCCGGCGTTGGCGACGGGACGGCCCTGGATCCGGGTGATGACGTCGTTGTGGCGCAAGCCCGCGCGTTCGGCCGGCGATCCCGGCGCGACGTCGGCGACGACGGCCCCGCGCACGATGCCCAGATGCAGGTCGCGCGCGCGCTCGGCGTTCAGCGAGCCGAAGATGGCGCCGGTCGCGCCGCGCTTGACCTCGCCGTTCTTCTTCAACTGGTCGGCGACGTAGAGCATGATCCGCGTCGGCACGGCGAAGGCGATGCCGTCGTTGCCGCCGCCCAGACCGCCCGACAGAATCGAGGTGTTGATGCCGATCAGCCGGCCCCGGCTGTCCAGCAGCGGCCCGCCGGAGTTGCCCGAGTTCACGGCCGCGTCGGTCTGGATATAGTCTTCGACCGCATCGCCCAAGCCTGAGCGGTTCAGGCCCGAGATGACGCCCATGGTCAGGGTCTGGTCCAAGCCCAGCGGATAGCCGACCGCGAATGCCAGGTCGCCGGTGCGCAGGGTGTCGGAATCCACCGTCTGGACCTGTTTCAGGTTCAGCGGCCGACCGTCGGGCGTGATGCGCAGCACGGCGATGTCGGTCGCCTTGTCCGCCCCGACCAGCACGGCGTCGAACAGTCGGCCGTCCGTCAGATCGACGGTGAACTTTCGCCCGCCCTCGACGACGTGATTGTTGGTGATCACCAACCCCTCGGCCGCATCGACGATGACGCCGGAGCCGGAGGCATAGGGTTTGGGATCGGCCGCGTCCGAACTGGGACCACGCGACTGGCCCAAGGTCGTGACCTGAACCACCGCCGGAAGCGAGCCCTCCAGCCCCGATGAAAAGCTGAAGACCCCGCGCCGGGCGTCATAGGGCAGGCCTGCCGCGCCCGATTGCGCCAGCACCGGCGTCGCTGAGGCCAGCAGGGCCAGGGCGGCGGCCATGGAAGAGGCGGGCGAAAGGCGGATCGGCATGGGCATTTCCTTGATCGAACGCCGACCCTAGACCGAGTTTTCGCTTCTGACGATGGGTCTGAAGCGAGCGGGCCGCGCGTCGGTCACGTCCAATGAACAGATTGCGATGGGGGTTGCGTCGTCGGCCGTCCGGCGTGACCATGAGGCGACGAAGCAGGGAAGGCCGCCGCCATGAGTCAGACGACGATCGACCGCCGCCGTTCGGGTTCGACCCCGTTCGACCGCCTGTTCCGCGATCACCCGCGCGAGGTCGACGAGACCTATCTGCAGCATATGGCCGCCTCGGCCGGTTTCGGCTTCAAGCTGCTGGGTCTGGCCGGCGCCGCCTTCGCCCACGCGATCGTGCCGGGCGTGCACAAGGCCACCGTCTCGACCGCGATCCGCAGCATGGCCAAGGACATGGGCGGTCGGGCCGAGGAGGCGCGCGAGACCCGGATGCGCGACGCCGGCGTCTGGGACGTGGGGCTCTAGGGCGGTCGAATCCGCCCCGGCCATGCAATCGCCGGGATCCGTGCTATATAGGCCGGCTCAACCTCACGCAGGATCGCCGCCTTGAGCATCACGCTCGATCTTTCGCGCGTCTCTAACGCGCCCGCCGTCAAAGCGCCCGTCAACCTCAGCGGTCTGACGCGCGCCGGCCTGCGCCAGGCCCTGATCGACGCGAACGTCTGTCCGCCAGAGAAGGCCAAGATGCGCGCCAGCCAGGTGTGGAGCTGGATCCACCACTATGGGGTGACCGAGTTTTCGGCCATGAGCAATGTCGCCAAAGACATGCAGGCCAAGCTGGCCGAGCACTTCACCCTGGCCCGTCCCGAGGTCGTCGAGCGCCAGGTGTCCAAGGACGGCACGCGCAAATGGCTGATCCGCACCGCGCCGGGCATCGAGATCGAGACCGTCTACATCCCCGACGTGGGCCGGGCCGGCGCCCTGTGCGTGTCCAGCCAGGTCGGCTGCACCCTGAACTGCACCTTCTGCCACACCGGCACGCAGAAGCTGGTGCGCAACCTGACCGCCGCCGAGATCGTGGCCCAGGTCCAGGTCGCGCGCGACGACCTGGAGGAATGGCCGTCGCCCAAGGAAGACCGGCGCCTGTCCAACATCGTCTTCATGGGCATGGGCGAGCCGCTCTACAATCTGGACCACGTCGCTGACGCCATCGACATCATCTCGGACAATGAGGGCATCGCCCTGTCGCGCCGTCGGATCACGGTGTCGACCTCGGGCGTGGTGCCACAGCTTCAGGCCTTGGGCGACCGGACGGCGGCCATGCTGGCCATCAGCCTGCACGCCACCAACGATGCGCTTCGCGACGTGCTGGTGCCGCTGAACAAGAAGTACCCGCTGGACCAGCTGATGGCGGCGATCCGGGCCTATCCGGGCCTGTCGAACGCGCGGCGGGTGACGTTCGAATACGTCATGCTGAAGGGCGTCAACGACAGTCCCGAAGAAGCGCGCGCCCTGCTGAAGCTGATCGAGGGCATTCCGGCCAAGATCAATCTGATCCCTTTCAATCCCTGGCCCGGCGTCGAATACGAATGCTCGGACTGGAAGACGATCGAGCGCTTCGCCGCCATCCTGAACAAGGCCGGCTACGCGTCACCCATCCGCACCCCCCGCGGCCGCGACATCCTGGCCGCCTGCGGCCAGCTGAAGTCCGAAAGCGAAAAGGTCAGGGCTTCTGCTCTGCGTAAGGCGGAACAGGCGGCGGCCTGATCCTCGTGTCCTCTCTTGATGAGAGGGCACAACCTTCGGACACATAATGTCACGCAGTGTGTCCCCGGCGCGCTTGCGGATTGGGGCGACAATCGGGCAAGGCGTCTGGGCATGGACCCCTCCTTGTCGAACGTCCTTTCCAGCGCCGAGGTGCAGGCTTTCGCCTCGGGCTTTCCGGTCATGGTGATGCACCTGATCGTGACCCTGCTGCTGCTCGCGGCGGGGGCGACGGTCTATGCCTTGTTGACGCCGTGGAAGGAGGTCGCCCTGATCCGTCAGGGTAATGTCGCCGCCGCCATCGCCTTCGCCGGCATTCTGGTGGGGTTGGCCGTGCCGCTGGCGGTGTCGCTGTCGGTGTCGACCTCGGTGCGCGACATCGCCATCTGGGGCGTGGCGACCGTGGTGCTGCAGCTTCTGGCCTTCCGGGTCGTGGACCTGCTGCTCACGGGCCTGCCCGAGCGGATCCGCCACGGCGAGATTTCGGCAGCGGTGGTGCTGCTGGGCGCCAAGCTGGCGACGGCCGTCATCCTGTCCGCCGCGCTGACCGGCTGATCGGCCGGAGCGATGCAGTTTCCCCGCCTGCCGGACTGGGCCATCTACGGAGCGGTGGCGGCCGTGTTTCTGGCGGTGTCCCTGGGGCGACGCGAGAACGCCGATGCGCCGCCGGTCGCTGAGGCCGGCGCTGATGTCGCCGAGGGCGCGCTGCTGGGTCCCATCACCCCCTTTGACGCCGCCGTAACCGTCGATGCGGGCGAGGCGCCGTTCAAGCCGTCGTCGGGCACGGCCTTCTCCATTGCAGGACGGGGGCGCTGGGTGACGGCGCGCCATGTCGTCGAAGGATGCCGCAAGCCGGCGCTGGTGGTCGGCGAGGGGCGGGCGGTCGCGGCCGACGTCCGTCTGGCGCCGCGCGCCGACGTCGCCTTGCTGATCACCGACGGCGGGCCGGCGGCCTTGCCGATCGCGGTCGAGGCGCCGCTGCGCAAGGGGCAGCGCGCCTTCCATCCGGGCTTTCCTCAGGGGCGTCCCGGCGAGGTGACGTCACGCCTGCTGGGACGCGAAACCCTCAAGGTCTTCGGGCGAGGGGCGCGCGACGAGCCGGTGTTGTCCTGGGCCGAGGTCGGGCGCACCAACGGGCTTGAGGGTACATTGTCGGGCCTGTCCGGCGCGCCGGCTTTGGATGCGCAGGGCCGCGTCGTGGGCGTCACTATCGCCGAGGCGCCGAGACGGGGCCGGATCTATACGACGGCGCCCGAAACCTTCGGGCCGGCGATCCGCGGCGAACAGACGCCGGCCGACGACGCGCGCGGTCAGGCCATCACGACCGAGGATTACGGCCAAGTGTCCAACCGGCTAAGGCGCGATCTGCGCGTGGCGCAGGTGGTGTGCCTGTCGGTCTAGCAGACGAGGCGTGACGGCCCGCCACGCAGAGGCGACGGGCCGTCCAGCTTTCAGTTCTACTTCAACGAACCGCTGTTCAGGTTCAGGGCGCCGGCCTCGATGACTTCGAGGTTGGGGTGTTTGGCGCGCAGATCGTCCAGGAACTTCGAGCCGTCACCGACGATGACCAGGCTGGCGCGGTTGACCGGCAGGTGTTCGGCGAAGGCGGCCTCGACCTGTTCGGGCGTGACGGCGCGAACTCGGCCGGCGTAGTCGGCGAGGTCGCTCATCGGCAGATCATAGAGCGCCAGGTTGGCGACCAGGGCGCCCAGGCCGTCCACCGTCTCCAGCGAGCGGCCGAAGCCGCCGATCAGGGTGGCGCGGCGCGGGGCCAGATCGGCCTGGGTCGGGGTCTCGGTTCCCAGCTTGGCGATCTCAGCCAGGATCAGATCGGCGACCTCGTCGGCGGTCTCGTTCTTGGTCTGGGTCGAGGCGGTGAACAGGCCCGCATCCGCCCGTGCGCCCAGCGACGACGAGGCGCCGTAGGACAGACCGCGCTTGATGCGGATTTCCTGGTTCAGGCGCGACGAGAAGCCGCCGCCCAGCAGGGTGTTGCCGACCGTCAGCGGGAAGAAGTCCGCATCGGTGCGCGACACGCCGCGAACGGCGGCGACGACCGCGGCCTGACCGGCGCCGGGCTGGTTCACCACGACGATGCGCGGCGCCAGGGGCTGGCCGGCCGGATTGGTCGCAGCGGCCGGGGCCGCGCCGGCCGGGCGCCAGTCGCCGAACGCCTGTTGCGCCAGGGCGCGGGCGGCGGCCGGCGTGATGTCGCCCGAGAAGACCAGGGTCGCGTCCGACGGCCGGTAGCGGGCGGCGTGGAAGGCGGCGACGTCGGCCGCCGTGATGGCCGGGACCGTCTGCTGGGTGATCGTCGCGCCATAGGGAGCGTCGCCGTAGATGACGCGGCCGACCGTCATGCCGGCGATGGACGCCGGCTGGCTGAGGGCGACGCGCAGGCCGTCCAGGGTCTGGGCCTGCTGACGTTCAAGCTCTTCGCCGGCGAAGGTCGGGTTCTTCACCAGATCCGCCATCAGGGCGACGGTCGCCGGGAAGGCGTTCGAGGGCGCATTGGCGTAGACGTTGGAGAAGTCGACCCCGGCCGATGCGCCGACGCTGGCGCCCAGCTGTTCGATCTGGGTGGCGATTTCGGGCGCGGTCCTGGTCTTGGTGCCCTGGGTCAGAAGCGCGGCGGTCATGGCGGCGACGCCGGCCTTGCCCGTCGGATCATCGGACGAACCGGCGTCGAAGCTGAGGCGGGCGGAGACCAGCGGCACGCCGTCGGTGGGGGCGACCAGGACGCGCAGGCCGTTATCGAGCCGGAAGTCGGCGACGGTCGGCGTCACGGGCGCGACCTCGGCGCCCGGCTGGGGCAGGGGCTTGCGCTTCGCCTCGGGCAGCAGGACGGCGGGCGGACCGGCGGGGGCCAGGTCGGCGACCTTTACGGGGGCGTCCACGTTCATCTTCTGGACCGAGGCGGGGTTCTGGTCGTCGGCGGCCAGGAAGGTGATCGTCGACTGGCGCTGCGGCGTCAGATATTTGCGGGCGACGCGCTGGATGTCGGCGACGGTGACGGCCTGGATCTGGGCGACCTCTTCGTCGGCGGCGGCGGCCGAGCCGGTGTTGATCAGCGAGAAGCCCAGGGCGGTCGCGCGGTCGTCCACCGTTTCGCGGCTGCGCAGCGTATTGGCGACGATCTCGTTCTTGGCCTCGTCCAGTTCAGCGGCGCTGACAGGCGTGTCGCGCAGCTTGCCGATTTCTTCGTTCAGGGCGGCGATGCCTTCCTCGGCCGTGTGACCTTGGGCCATGATCGCCAGGGCGGACAGATTGCCGGCCTGCTGCGAGAAGTCGGGGGTCGAGCCGATCTGGGCCGCGATCTGCTTGTCATAGACCAGCGAGCGATACAGGCGGCTGGATTCGCCGGTGGACAGGATGCCGTCCAGAACGGTCAGGGCGGCGCGGTCGGCGTCAGCGTATTTCACCGTCGGCCAGGCGACGACGGCGGCCGGCAGCGGCACGTTCGGCGCATAGTAGGTCACGTTGCGCGGACCCGTCGGCTCGGGCTCAACGACATTGTTGGTCGGGATCGGCGTGGTCGGGTTCTTCAGCGGGCCGAAATACTGATCGACCCAGCGGTCCAGTTGAGCCTGATCAAAGTTGCCGGCCACGATCAGATAGGCGGCGTCGGGACGATAATAGGTGGCGTGGAAGCGGCGCACGTCCTCCAGTGACGAGGCCTCCAGCTCCTCGATCGAGCCGATGCCCGGACGGCGATAGGGGCTGTCCTGATAGATCGTCTCGGGCACGAACAGGCCAAACAGGCGGCCGTAGGGGTTGGCGAGGATTCGCTGACGATATTCCTCCTTCACTACGTCGCGCTCGGCGACGAAGGTCGGCTCGTCCACGACCAGAGAACCCATGCGGTCGGCCTCAGCGAACAGCATCCGCTCCAGATGGTTGGCGGGCACGGTCTCGAAATAGGCGGTGGTGTCGTCGGCGGTGAAGGCGTTGTTGGAGCCGCCCACGTCCTCGGTCAGCCGGTCGAAGGTCTCGGGCGGCAGGTTGGTGGTGGACTTGAACATCAGGTGTTCGAACAGGTGGGCGAAGCCCGAGCGGCCGGCTGGATCGTCCTTGGAGCCGACCTTGTACCAGACCTGGACCGTGACGTTCGAGGTGTCGGCGTCACGCGCCGAATAGACTTCCAGCCCGTTCGCCAGAACGCGCTTGGTGAAGCCCAGCGGCGGTACGCTCACGCCCTGCTGCGCCTGCCCGGTCGATTGAGCGGCGGCAGCGGCGTGCGCGGCGCCCTGTGCGAAGGCGGGCGCGGCGAGGCCGAGAAGGAGGGCGGAGGCGGCGGCTGTGGCGATCAGGCGGGATTTCATGAAAGGCTCCGAAGCCCGGAACGCCGGGCGCCGAGACCGTATCAGCGATTGACCGTCTTGCACCTTACCGAGATGTAATGAAGCGCAAGGAGCGCAGGTCGTTCATGGACAAATCCCCGGCGGCGATCTATTCGCCCAATGTCGCATGTCAGCGGCGACCCCCCGCCGAGGATGCGTGCCGAGACGAGCGAAAGCGACTTCTGTCTCCGACGAAAAAATCGCGGTCTGGGCCTTCGTCCTGCAAAATATGGTTACTCCGCCCGCCGTTCTCTACGGCAGTTGGGCGGCCGCCGGGCTGATCCTGGCGGCCCTCGGCCAGCCGTGGGTGGGGCTGGGGTTCGCCCTCGTCGGCATGGCCCTCGACGCCTGGGCGCAAGGGCGGGTCAAGCGATACCAGAAGACCGAGGCGCCCGTCGCGGGCTGGCCGCCACTGCTGATGGCCATCGTGGCGATCCGCTTCGCCCTGGGGGTGTCCGGGCCGCTGATCGCCTGGCTGATGAACCCCCGCGCCGATGTGATGCTGGTGGTGGTGCTGATCCAGGTCTGGTCAATCGGCGTGGCCTTCGTTCAGTTCAGCGCGGCGCCTCGGCTATTGGCGCTGGCGGCGGCGCCGATCTGCGCGACCGTGCTGGTCGTCATCTATCCCTCGCTGATCGGGCCGCACGGTCTGGCGGTGGCGGCGGCCTTCGTCATGCTGGCGACGATCCTGTTCATCATCTCGCGCGCGACCCACGCCTTGTGGTGCGACCTGTTCGCGGCGGACCAGCGCAACAAAGCGTTGTTGGTGGAAGTGCAGGCGGCGCACGCGACGGCGGTTCAGGACCGCGACGCCGCCCGATGCGCGCGGCAGGAGGCGGACGAGGCCAATGTCGCCAAGTCCCGCTTCCTGGCCAATATGAGCCACGAGATCCGCACCCCCCTGAACGGCGTCATCGGCATGGCGCAGATCATGGCGGGCGACGCGCTGGAGGATCGGCAGAAGGCGCGACTGGAGATCCTGAACCGGTCGGCCCACACTCTGCTGGACCTGATCAACCAGATTCTGGACCTGTCGCGGATCGAGGAGGGGCGGCTGGAGATCGTGCCGCAGCCCATCGATGCGGACGCCCTGGTGCACGAGGTGACTGAGACGCTGCGGCCATTGGCCGAAAGCAAGGGCCTGACCTTCCACGTTGTGTCGCCGGGCCTAGGCTGGGTCAGCGCCGATCCGGTTCGACTGCGCCAGATCCTGTTCAACCTGCTGTCCAACGCCATCAAGTTCACGGCGCAGGGGCAGGTGGCGTTGGATGTCGCGTTGACGGACGCCGGGGCGGTGTTCCGCGTGTCGGACACGGGGCGGGGCATACCGGCGGACCAGATCGGGCAGCTTTTCACGCGCTTCGTCCAGATCGAGGCGGCGGCCGTCGACCGGCGTGACGGGGCCGGGTTGGGCCTGTCGATCGTGGCGACCCTGGTGGAGCTGATGGGCGGCCGGATCGAGGTGGAGAGCGAGGCGGGCGAAGGAGCGACCTTCGTCGTCACGCTGCCGCTGACGCCGGCGCAGCCCGTGAAGGCCGGCGAGGATGCGCCGGACGACGAGCCGGAGCGGGCGCTGCGGGTGCTGGTCGCGGAGGACCACCCGGTCAATCAGCAGGTGATCCGGGGCCTTCTGGGCCAGGTCGGGATCGAGGTCGAGATTGTCGATGATGGTCTTCAGGCGGTCGAAGCGACGCAAACGCGCGACTGGGACCTGATCCTGATGGATGTGCAGATGCCGCACATGGACGGTCCGACGGCGACCCGGACGATCCGGCAGCGCGAGACCGACCAGGGGCTGGTCCGCACGCCGATCATCGCCCTGACGGCCAATGCGATGGTGGAGCAGGTCGAGAGCTATCTGGCGGCGGGCATGGATGCCGTGGTCAGCAAGCCTGTCGACCTGAAGGTGCTGCTGACCACCATTTACGACGTGATGTCCGCCAAGACCTAGTCGCGGAAGACCTGAACGCCGATCTCGCCGGCGGGCGTCAGCCAGGCGTGCTTCATGCCCTGGCTGTTGAAGGGGGCGGCGATGTTTCCGGCGGCGTCCAGAGCGATCAGGCCGCCGTCGCCGCCCATCTGACCAATCTCGTCGATGACGGCCTGGGTGGCCTCGGCCAGCGACTGGGCGGCGGCGACGCGCCAGGCGACCTGGGCGGAGGCGGCGACGCGGATGAAATATTCCCCCTGGCCGGTGCAGGAGGTCGCGGCGTGGGCGTCGGCCCAGGTTCCGGCGGCGGGGATCGGCGTGTCGCCGACGCGGCCCGGCATCTTGCCGAAGACGCCGGCGGTCGAGGTGGCGGCGGCGAGACGGCCCTGGCTGTCCAGCACGCAGGCGCCGACGGTGCCGTGGCTGAGGGTTCCGGGCGGATGGTTGTCCTCACCCTTGCCCGCGCCGGTGAACCAGGCGGCCTCGTCAGCGATGGGCTCCAGCCCCTGGTCGTGGGCGAACAGGCCAGCGCCTTCGCCCGCCAGCATGATATGCGGCGTCTTCTCCATCACCGCGCGCGCGGCGACGACGGGATTGCGGAAGCCTTGGAGTGCGGCGACGGCCCCGGCGCGTTTCGTCGATCCGTCCATGATGCTGGCGTCCAGCTCATAGGCGCCGGCCAGGTTGGGCGAGGCGCCCTTGCCGGCGACGTAGAGGCCCGAATCTTCCAGCATGACGACGGCGGCGGTGGCCACGTCCAGGGCGCTGTCGCCGGCATCCAACCGAACCTTCATGGTCTCGACCACTTGGCGCATATGCACGACCTCGGCGTCATAGTTGCGTTCGCGCCGGGCGCCGGCGCCGCCGTGGAGGATGAGGGCGGTCATGTCGTCTTCCTGAGCCTTGTCCTTATCGCCTCTTTCAAACGGGCGTGGCGCTCTTTAGCGTCGCGATGAAGGCCGCGCCATGTCGGTCCAAGGAAAACGGCCTCAAGCAGCGCAAAGCGCGATAGGCCAAGAAAGGAAACTTTGATGCGCGCTGTTCTGTCCAAGACGCCTGGTGGCCCCGAAACCCTGGTCGTGGAGGACGTGCTCGACCCGACGCCAAAGACGGGCGAGGTGATCATCGAGGTCAAAGCGGTTGGGATCAACTATCCCGACACCCTGATCATCGAGGACAAATACCAGTTCCGGCCCGAGCGGCCCTTCTCGCCGGGCGCTGAGGTCGCCGGCGTGGTCGAGGCGGTGGGCGAGGGCGTCAAGGGCGTGCGCAAGGGCGACCGGGTCATCGCCGTGCCGGGCTGGGGCGGGCTGGTCGAACGGCTGGCGGTGCGGGCCGAGACGGTCCTCCCCATCCCCGACGCCATGAGCTTCGAAGAAGCGGCGGCCCTGATCATGACCTATGGCACCAGCTACTATGCGCTGAAGGACCGGGCGCAGCTGAAGTCGGGCGAAACCCTCTTGGTGCTGGGTGCGGCCGGGGGCGTCGGCGCCGCCGCCGTCGAACTGGGCAAGGCCATGGGCGCCAAGGTGGTCGCCGCTGCCTCGACCAACGACAAGGTCGAGTTCGCGCTTGAACTGGGCGCCGACAATGGCCTGATCTATCCATCGGGACCGATGGACAAGGCGGCGCAGAAGGCGTTGTCGGGCGAGTTCAAGCTGGCGACCGGCCGTGACGGCGCGGACGTCGTTTATGACGCGGTCGGCGGCGATTACGCCGATCCGGCGCTGCGGGCGATGGACTGGAACGGGCGTTATCTGGTGGTCGGCTTCCCGGCGGGCATTCCGTCCCTGCCGCTGAACCTGACGCTGCTGAAGTCGGTGTCGGTGATCGGCGTCTTCTGGGGCGCGGCCGTGATGCGCGATCCCAAGGCCCACGCCGCCAACATGGCCGAACTGATGCAGATGTACGCCGACGGCAAGATCAGGCCGCGGGTCTCAAAGACCTTCCCGCTGGAGAAGGCCGGCGAGGCGATCAAGGCCCTGGGCGACCGTCAGGCGCTTGGCAAGATCGTGGTGACGGTCGAGAGCTGAATCCTCCCTCGCATCGCGGGGGAGGGGGACCGCGCGAAGCGTGGTGGAGGGGGCGGAAGCGGGTTGGGTGTGAGACGTTTGGCACTGCGCGCGCCTTTGCCCCCTCCACCGCTTCGCGGTCCCCCTCCCCCGTTCCGCTACGCTTCTCGGGGGGAGGATTTTCATTTGGCCTTCAGCCGCTGCACCGCGTCCTCGGCCTGGTCGCGGTGGCGGCGTTTGATGTTGGCGCCGACCAGGGCCAGCAGGGCGGTGATGACGGCCGCGTCATCGGTATAGCCGATGCCCGCGAAGATGTCGGGAATGGCGTCCACCGGCATGACGAAATAGGCCAGGCCCGCGAAGATCATGCCCTTTGCCGCCATCGGCGTCTGCGGATCGCGCGCGGCGTACCAGGCGGCCAGGGCCTGGTCCGCAAAGGGGATGCGGGCGGCCGTGCGCTGAATCTTGGGCCAGAAGCCCTTGGTCACGCGCGCCTCGTTGATCTTTACCACCGACGGCACGAGCGCCTTTTTCGGGTCCAGGACATCCGATGGATCGACAGGTTTGGCTTTGGCGGTCATGGCCGCTAAATCCTCAAACGAAACTCAGGTTCACGACAATATAGGAACGATCAGGATGAAACTCGACAACACCATCGCCGCAGTGGTCACCGGCGGCGCCTCGGGCCTGGGCGAAGGCACCGCGCGCGCCATCGCGGCGACGGGGGCCAAGGTCGCCCTGTTCGACCTGAACGCCGAAAAGGGCGAGGCTATTGCAGCCGAGATCGGGGGCGTCTTCTGCCAGGTGGACGTGACCGACGACGCCTCGGTCGCCGCCGCCTTTGAAAAGGCCCGCGCCGCCCATGGCCAGGAACGTCTGACCGTCAACTGCGCCGGCATCGCCACGGGCCAAAAGACCGTCTCGCGCAAGAAGGACACCGGCGAGATCAAGGCCCACGACATGGCTCAGTTCGAGCGCACCGTGCGGGTCAATCTGTTCGGCACCTTCCGGGTCCTGTCGCAGTCGGCGGCGGGCATGGTGACGCTGGAGCCGATGGCGGACGGCGAGCGCGGCCTGATCGTCAACACCGCCTCCGTCGCGGCTCAGGACGGCCAGATCGGCCAGGCGGCCTATTCGGCGTCCAAGGGCGGCGTCTATGCGATGACCCTGCCGATCGCGCGTGATCTGGCTCAGGAAGGGGTGCGCTGCAACACCATCCTGCCCGGCATCATGTGGACGCCGATGATGGCCGGCATGGACCAGAAGATCCAGGACGCCCTGGCCGCCGCCATCCCCTTCCCTAGCCGTCTGGGCACGCCGGCCGACTATGCGTCGCTGGTGCTGGAACTGGCGCGAAACGTCTACATCAACGGCGAATGCATCCGTCTGGACGGCGCCATTCGTCTGGCGCCGCGCTAAGGCGCGGGGGGCGTGAGCGGGACTTGATCGCTTTTTGCAAATTCTCTCTTGCAGGACCGATCAACCCTCCGCTATACGCCCCCTCCTCGACGGGGAGCGCACCTAGCTCCTACGGAGTGCGGGCGTAGCTCAGTGGTAGAGCACAACCTTGCCAAGGTTGGGGTCGAGAGTTCGAATCTC
>NZ_DAMBJX010000005.1:0-52524 GCF_032067225.1 Brevundimonas vesicularis
CCTTCCGGCAGCAGGCGAAGCGCGGCTTCGTGCTTTCCGGGGCGGCGGCGGGTGGTGGGAAGCGACATGTGTCTGTCTCCGTGGCGTGAGACAGTGTTCGCATATTGCGAGCAGCAACGCAACAACAAAGTTCGCAGTTTGCGAGCACTACGATTTCAGACTACGTCATAAGCGGTCGCAGGCCGTCACAGCGGGACTCGACTCCCCGGCCCGGTTGTGTGGAATCGCATTAACGTTTGGAGGATCTCGCGTGCCGCGCCGACTGCACTATTTCGCCCAGCCCTTTTGGAACGACCGCGCCGAACCGGCCGAGCGGTACGAGTTCACGTGTGCCGTCGATGCAGAAGAAGGCGGCCGCCTGTTGATGGCGGGATCGGCGGATGGCGTCCTGGTCTATCAGCAGTGGGTGGACGCGGAAGCCGACATCTTTGGAGATCCAGAGCAGCTCGCGTGCCTGGGTGACGTGCCACGCGCCGCCGTCCTGATCGATGCGGATGGCCGCGATCCCTGGCTGGATAATGTTGCATAGACTCGCGCCTCGGCTGTGCTAGACGAGAAGTAGTTGCAACGGGGGTTGTGACGTCATTCCCTGGGGAGGGGACAATTTGAAAACGATCACCATCTTGGCGACGGCTACCGCTATCGCCCTTTCGATGTCGGCATGCGCGACGAAGCGCTACCCGATCGCCACAACCTTCTCGCCGGCTGAGGCTGCCGCAATGGACTGCAGCGACCTTGCGTTGGAAATCGTGCGAGCCGAGCAGATCCGGCTCCAAGTGGCCGATACCGCCAACCTCGACTGGCGTTCAGCTGCGGGCTTCCTGGGCGACTTCGGCATCGGTAACGCCATGGCGCGATCCGAAGCCGACAAGGCCGTCAATCAGCGTATCGTCGCGCTTCGCAACGCCCAAGCCGATAAGAGATGCCTCGCTCAACCGGGAGCAATGGCATCGATCAAGAACTGGATCGGCGAGATGATTGGAGCGGGCAGCCACTAGGCCCGCCCAGCAGGTCGAACAAACCACGGCGGTTCCCTAAGGGGCCGTCGTTTTTTTCTATTTCTCTGGCGCTGCCGGCTGAACGATCTCGTCGTCAGCCCATGGCGGTGACTCCGCCGTTTCCCGCGCCGCGTCCGCAGCGGCTTTGACTTCCATACCCTGGCTAAAACGATCACCGCCAAATGCCAAAACGGCGATTAACACACCCAATATGGCCAAGCCCGTCCCTACTGTCGTCACATAGAAGCTAGATTTGCTCAACATCCGGCCGTTCAGAGAAGCCATCTCAACTCGAAGATCGCTTATTGCACGCACCACACCCTCGGAAATCTTCGCTTCCGAAGCAGCAATCATGTCGGCGACCTGGTCGCGTTCCAAACTGGCGTTCCTTGCTGTTTGCTCCGGCAACGTAGCAAGGAAGGGCGGCGACTTAAACGAGACAGGCGGAGGTGGCGGAGCGCTGTTTGCGCCACTGGCGGCCGCTATCGCACCGATTGCGGCCTGAGCTGCGTTGGATGGTTTACTGGCCAAGAGGTTGATTGCCCAACTGCGTGGCGATGATGTTGTATTGAGCGGGGTGATAAGCCTGCAAGATTTCAAGAATGGACGCAACCAGTCCTACAGCTGCTTCAACTGGCATTTTAACTTGGCCGTACTCCACCAACTCTGATGAGCTAAATGTCTGTGCTGGTCCGAATGTTACGGGATTCGCTTGCTGCACATTGTACCTGAACTCGACACTGCGTTTTTCGTATGCGTAAAAGCCTACGTCCAACGTATTATTGACGCCATTCCAAACCTGCGTCGTCTCAGCGTATGCACGAACGTGATCCTTAGCCTGGACCGACCGCGAAAAGACCTGCTCACCAGCAGGGACTTGAGACCAATCTAATACGTCCGAAAAATTAGTTGCCATCGAATACCCTAACGAGTTTGCGTGCCGGAAACTTGACTGATCATTCATTTGTGCCGGTCTTTGGCACCAGCCGTGTCGCCATGTCCAACACGGCATTGCGATCGTCGGTTGAAAGGCGGCGCACAGCGTCCTCCAGGCGGTCTTGCCCCTCCCACATTGTGAAGGGGTTCACGTCGATCAGAAACCCAGGGCGGACGCCGAGGGCGTCAGAGAACTTCTTGACCCAATCGCGATTGTAGCGGGTCTTGGCGCCGGTCTCTAAGTCGCTGACCTGGCCTCGCGACGAGCCAACTTCGTCCGCCAGCTCTTGCTGCGTGATCTTCTTGAAGTCGCGCCACGCAGCCGCATACCAGCCGGACGCCTCGCGCAGGGCTTCATAATCGACAGGGCCTAGGTCTCGCTTCGCCATGTTCGCATGTTGCGACAACCGCGCGCGATTGTCGGCATGCGTATTGCGAACACGCCTCTTGCGAACATGCTCGCAATATGCGAACACTGGCGCATGCAGATCGCTGACCTCCGCACTGAACTTGGCCTCGGTCACGAGGCTTTTGCCGCTGCGCTCGGACTGAAGAGCCGCGCCCAGGCGTACGAGATCGAAAAGGGATCGCGGCGCCCCAGCATCGCAGTCGCGCTGAAGATCGAAGAGCTGTCAGGCGGGCGCCTGAAGGCCGCCGACCTCAACGACGAAATCGCCATGGTCCAGCGCCACCTAGCAGCGAACGACCCGACCCCATCTGCGGAGGCGGCATAAATGGCCCCCGCCCCCATTTCGCGGCGCTTCTCCCAGGCCGCCGCGAAAGCTCCGGCGGGGGTGTCCCTCCCCCGTGTCCCTCGCCGGAGCACCCCATGACCGAAGCCGAGATGGATCGGATCATTGCGGCAATGCGCCGTGACCACCTCGAACACCTGCGGTGGCGGGAGCGAACCGTTGCCGAGTTCGAAGCGCGCGTCGGAGCCATCGTCCGCAAGGAACTGACCGGCCTTCTCCATCCGAGCGTCCAGCGGACACCTCCCGCCCCCGTCCCCGCCAACGATCACACCAACCAACCCGACAGCCCTCCGCCTCCAGCAGCCGCATAGATAGGCCGCGCTCGGTGGCGGGTCACCCGAACAAGTCGCCCGATCATTTCAGGAACACGCGCATGAGCGTCCCCGTCATCAAGGCCATCACAAAACGGATCCGACTTCGCTACGGCTCGACCGAGGCAGCGGCGACTGCCGCCGGCGTCAGCCCTGGCGTCTGGTCCGGCTATGAGAATGCCGACAAACCCGAGACGACCATTCCCTTGGGGCGCCTCATCGACATGAGTCTGAACGGCGACGAGCGCCGGGCCATAGCCAGCCTCTTCGCAGCCGCTGATGACGACGACGTCGGTTGTCTGCGCGATGAGGCAGCTGAAGCCGCAGAAGCGACGATGAACGTCTCGCGCATGATCCGGCTGGCATCGCGTGACGGCAAACCGATCTCCGAGGCCGACGCCCGCCCGATCCGCGCCGCCGCTCTCGAAGCGAAGGCTGAGTTGAACGACGTGCTTCAGGGGCTTGGCTGATGTGTGAGTTCGAACCGGGTGATCCGATCATCTGCGTGGCCGAAGTCGATCCGCGTTTGGGTGATGGCTCAGCGCTTGCTGTCGGCCAGACCTACACGTGCGAGGCGGTGTACATCGAGCCGCACGACTGCCCTTGTAAGAGCAATGTCGCCGTTGAGGTCATGGAGAGACCGGACAGCGTCTACTGCGAATGCCATTTCGCAAAGCCGAAAAGCCGCGACTTAAGCGCCTGGCTAGAAACCGCCGCCACCGACACAGACCACCTCGACAAGCCCATCAAGACGCCGGCTCGGCCCAAGGTCGATGCCCTGCTGAAGCGCGTCCAGTCGGGAGCGTTCGGATGATCCTCTCGCTCTTCACCCATTGGTCGCACCGCGCCCGCCTGGCCACCGCCCGCCGGGCCTATGCCCAGGCACGCGCCGAATGGAAGGCCGCCTTCGACCGGCAGGACTGCCGCCGCATGCACGACGCCGGCAACGCCATGCGCCGCACGAACGCCGCCCTGATGGCCGCCGAGGCCGCCGCCCTACCCAAGCAGCCGCTGCTGCCGACACCCAAAGGAACCTGACCATGGACGACGCATCATTCGACGCCGGCTCTGACGTGCTGACCGCCACGGCCCAAGCGCGCCTGCAAACCATCATCGAGCGCCTGGAACGCCTTGAAGAGGACAAGCAGGCCGTGATGACCGACATGAAGGAGGTCTTCGCCGAGGCCAAGGGCGAGGGCTACGACGTCAAGATCCTGCGCAAGGTCATCCGCATCAGAAAGCAGGATAAGGCCAAGCGTCAGGAAGAGGAATCCATCACCGACCTATACCTCTCCGCGCTGGGCGAGGTCTGACCATGGCGGGAAGCGTCAACAAGGTCATTCTGGTCGGCAACCTAGGTCGCGACCCCGAAATCCGCTCCATGCCCAACGGCGACCGCATCGCCAACCTGTCCATCGCCACCTCGGAAACCTGGCGCGACAAGTCCTCGGGCGAGCGCAAGGAAAAGACCGAGTGGCACCGGGTCGTCATCTTCAACGACAACATCGTCAAGGTGGTCGAGAACTATGTGAAGAAGGGCTCGACCGTCTACATCGAGGGCGCGCTCCAGACCCGCAAATGGACTGACCAGCAGGGCGTCGAGAAATATTCGACCGAGATTGTCGTCAGCCGCTTCAAGGGTGAACTGACGATGCTGGGCGGCCGTTCGGAAGGCGGCTCGTCGGGCGGTGAGCAGACCCAAACCCAACAGTCAGACGGTCATCGCGAAAGCTATGACCTGAACGACGACATTCCTTTCTGAGGCCCGCCGTGAGCCGTCCTCAGACCCATATCGTCCAGTCCGCCTACAAAGGCCGCGACGGGCTGCACCGCGTCTACGTCAAAGGCCAGCAGAACCCGCTGCTCTGCGACGAGCCGTTGGAAGAAGGCGCCGCGGTCGTCATCAAAGACGGCAAGGCGGTGCGCCCATGACGCGCGCCACCAATAGCGGCCATCCCGGCGCGGGGCTTTACGCCTCAAGCCGAAAGGGCGGCGTGTCGCGATCGGAAATCCGGCAGGCCCAGGACGCTATCGGCGCCCGCGCCACCCCCTCAATGATCGCGCGCTTCCTTGGACGCTGCGAGGCGGACATCCGCGCGCTGATGACCGACAGCACGCCTACGATCACGGCTTCCTCACAGACGGGAGAGGCGAACGACAACAAGGCGCTCAAGGCGCGCCCTTGGCCGGAGAGCGAAGTGAAGCTTCTTCAGGTGATGTATGAGGAAGCCGGAGCGACCGTCCATCAGATCGCCGGCGCCCTGGATCGTACCGAGCGCGCCATCGAGGTCCGGATCAAGCAGCTTGGTCTGATCCAGCCGCGGGACGAAGCCGCATGAACGCCGTCGTTCCCTTCCCCGACCGCAACGCCTGCCGCGACCTGTCGAAGAATGCAGCAGCCGGGTATGCCGCGATCACCCGCAAGGTCGAGCGCATCATCGCCGACCACGATCCCGCGCCCCAGGCCGCGCGCCTGACCGTCCGAGCTTCGGTCCTGATGGCCCGCACCTTCGTCTCCAAGGCCGAGCTGGTTCAGGCCATCCGCGACCTAGCTGATGAAGTGGAGGCCAGCAGGTGATCGACGCCGGCGCTGACACATCGGGCCTGCCCAAGAACCTGGAGGCCGAACAGGCCCTGCTGGGTCAGATCATGTACGACAACGCCGTCATGGAGCGGCTGCCCGACGCCCTGCGCGCCGAGCATTTCTTTGAGCCATATCACCAGCGCATCTTCGAAGCCTGCGGCGGCGCCATCACGGCCGGCCGCACGGCAGAGCCGACCCTTCTGGCGAGCACGCTCTCCGCTGATCCGGCGTTCAGCGAATACGGTGGCCTACGCTACCTCGCTGACTTGGTGGACCGGGCGCCACCCGCCGCCAATGCCAAGGACTATGCCCGTGACATCCGCGACCTGTCAGACCGTCGGACGCTGATCCGCGTCAGCGGGGACATTGCGGCGTCTGCTGGCGACATGGCCTCCCCAGCCGCCGACCACGTCGCCAGCGCCGAAGCAGCATTGTTCAGCCTTGCCGAAACCGGCGACCAATCGAAGGGCATTCAGTCGTTCCGTGACGCGATGGCCGGCGCCGTCGACATGATCGAGGCCGCCTATCGCCGCGACGGGGCTCTTTCTGGCCTCTCCACTCACCTGATCGACTTGGACCACAAGCTGGGTGGGCTTCACCCCTCGGACCTGCTGATCCTCGCCGGCCGGCCTTCCATGGGCAAAACCGCTCTGGCCACGAATATCGCTTATCGCGTCGCCGACGCCTACGAGGCCGTTCAGGACGCTGATGCACCGCGAGGCCTTCGCACCGTCAACGGCGGCGTCGTGCTGTTCTATTCTCTGGAGATGAGCGCCGAGCAGTTGGCTATGCGCATCATCGCCGACGTCGCCGAAGTCTCAGGGGACAAGCTGCGTAAGGGCGAAATCGACGCCGCACAGTTCCGGCGCATAAAGGAGGTCCAGGCGCGTCTTGCCGAGATCCCGCTCTACATCGACGCCACGGGCGGCCTTCCGATCGCCAAGCTCGCGGCTCGGGCACGGCGCCAGAAGCGCAAGACCGGTCTCGACCTGATCGTGGTCGATTATCTCCAGCTGATCACGACCGGCGCCAGCGGCCAGAAGAACCGGGTTCAGGAAGTTTCGGAGATCACCGGCGCCCTGAAGGCCCTGGCCAAGGATCTTGGCGTCCCTGTGCTGGCCCTGTCGCAGCTTTCCCGGAAGGTCGAGGATCGCGAGGACAAGCGGCCCCAGCTCTCGGACCTGCGGGAGTCCGGCTCGATCGAGCAAGACGCCGATGCAGTCATGTTCGTCTATCGCGAGGCGTATTACCTGGGTCGCGCCGAGCCGAAGGAAGGGACCGCCGAGCACGTCGATTGGGTCGATGAAATGGGCAAGGTCCAAGGCCAGGCCGAGGTCATCATCGGCAAGCAGCGCCACGGCCCCATCGGCACCGTCCGCCTGTCATTCGACGACGACACCACCCGTTTCGGCAACCTCGCCCGCGAGGGCCAATATGACGCTCGCTATCCCTACGGTGATGCATGAGTGGCGCTGCACTTGGGTGGGCCAAAGCCCAGAAGGCTCCGAGCATGATCGCCAAGGCGGTCCTGATCTGCCTCGCCGACTATGCCGACGCCGAGGGTGTCGCGTGGCCCGCTATCCCGAACCTCGCCAAGGAGGTCCAGGTCAGCGACCGCACCGTGCAGCGCGCCCTGACCGCCCTTGCCGAAGCCGGCCTTCTGGAGATCGAACGCCGCACCCGAAAGGACGGCGGATGGACGTCCAACGGCTATCGTTTGGCCATGCAGGAAGCCGCGGCGACGGCGACACCTGGTGACAATGTGTCACCAGCCCCCCGTCAGGTTGTCACCACCCTGGTGACACTGCAGTCACCAGCTAATGATCCCCAAGAGAACCTACTTCCCTCTGACGAGGGAAAGAGGCGCGCACGCTCGAAAACGAAGGCTTCGCCGAGCCTGTCGCCGGAAGCGGCTGCGATCTGGGCATCAGCTCCGAAGCTCGCTCGCCAGCGATCCAGCCAGGACGAGGTTGCGGTGGCGTTGCTCGCCGCGGTCGGTCGAGGGCACGACCCAGCCAGGGTGTTGGCCGGGGTGAAGGCGGCATACGCCTCGACGGTCTTCGAAGGACAGCATGCCAAGGGCGTCCACCGCCTGATTGAGCACGACCGCTGGGCCAGCTTCCTCGACGAGCCTACCGCTGCCGCCGCACCTGCCGTCTTTGATGGCCCGGAGCTGCTTCGGGCGGAAGTGGTCAAGCGGATGGGCGAGGCCTTCGCCAGGGCTTGGATTGATCCGTGTCGCTGGGACGACAGCAGCCGGACGCTCTTCGCCCGAAACGGCTTCGCCCAGGCCCGCCTGCAGCGTGACCTTGGACCGTGGTTCGCCCACTGCAAGGTTCGCGTCGAAGCCGCGCCGTCCAACGATCACCATCACCACGGAGCCGCCGCATGAGCCGGAAAAAGAAGGGCAAGATCACCCTGCGCAAGATCGGTCAGCCCGAGCCAGCCACAGCGGCGGCGCCCGAGGTGTCGAACGACCTGATCCGGGAACGGCGCTCAGAGATCGCGCGGCTGCGAGCCCAGGGCGCGGACGTGAACGTGGACAAGCGGACGTCGGAAATCCTCGGGGCATGGCGCCGGGACGTGTTCACCATTCTGCGCAATCGCCACGGCAAGCCGACCGACGGCTTCCCCAAGGGCCGGCCCGCCCTATCTCAGCGCGCCTATGAGGCGTTCCGCGGGCACGAGACCGACATCCACCTTTCTGAAGGTGCGTCAGGCGGCGACCGCCGGCCCGACTTTATCCGCGCCACATGCGAGGGCGCGCCGGGCCAGAACGTCACTCAGGAAGCGATCGACGCGGCCGGCCGGGTGAAGAAGACCCTGCTGGGCCTGTCCCCGACAGATGCCCGCCTGTTGACTGCCCTGATGACCGGAGAGAAGGCGCTCGCGCGAAACTGGCGCATGACGGTTGAGGCGGAGACCGGAGAGACGGCCGACGAAAGCCAGGCGGCCCGGATCCGTGCGCTGGGTGAGAACCTGATCCACGCGCGCGGCGTCGCCACCGCAAAGGCCGTTACGCCAGCCAACGACCGCCCCGCCCTGGAACCTCACCAACAGAAGGTGAGCTGGTTCAGGGGCGCGGACTTCGGTCGATAACTTCGGACTTTTCCGACCGGTCGAAGCAGGGTACACAAAGGCAAGGTCGCTTCGCGCGTCCAGATGATCAGCCCCGCCTCTTTCGAGCGCGGGGTTTTTCCGTTCTGGGCCAAATCGATCCTGCTCCCATCTCTCTGACGATCAGGTAGGTGGCGAACAGGGACAGGAAGTCGAGTGCGTGGGTCATAGCGGTGTTCCATATGTGTGGATGCGCAGTGTGCGCCCTGTCTCGGAGCATGAGCGTACGGCTGACACGCTCAACGCACGCTTGCCCAGCGCCGCATAATCATGGGAGGCGTCATGAGGCCGATGCCCCCGATTGAGATGACCGACATCGGCGGCCCGAGCTTCGTCCCGGCCCCAGAACTTCACGACTGGCTGCGCGAGACCTTCATCGAGGATGGCGGCGCGCTGCAGAACGAGGATCACAAGCATCTCAGGTTCGCGAGCCTGGGCGTGCTCTGGTCGTCGGTTCCGAACAGCCGGCAGGGCCGAAGCGTCGTCGGACAGGCTGAAGATGGATCGCCCCGCGCGATGGGACGATGGGCCAAGGCCCGAGCAGAGCAGCAGATCACCGAATGGTTCGGCGAGATCCCGGACTTTATCTTGACCTTCAGCTCCGACTACGTCGCCCGGGTCACCGATGCCGAGTTCATGGCCCTGGTCGAGCACGAGCTTTACCACTGCGGTCAGGAGCGGGACGCGTTCGGAGCGCCGAAGTTCAGACAGTCCGGTCTTCCCGCCTTCACTATACGAGGACACGACGTCGAGGAGTTTGTCGGCGTGGTCCGCAGATATGGCGCAGATGCTTCCGGGGTCAGAGACCTTGTCGAGGCCGCGTCCCATCAGCCGCTGATAGCCAGGGCATCGATCGCACAGGCGTGCGGCACCTGCATGGCGAAGGCGGCCTGACCTAGACGGAGCCTTGACACCGACATGGCCAAGGAACGCCTAGCCCCCGAGGTTCAGACCTATATCGTTCAGGCCTTAGCCTGCTTCGATAGCCCCAAGACGGTCGCCGACGCGGTCAAGGCCGAGTTCGGCGTGACCATCAGTCGCCAGCTGGTCGAGACCTACGACCCCGGCAAGAAGGCCAGCAACCGCCTCGCGGAGAAGTGGGTGACGCTTCACGAGGAGACCCGCAAGGCCTTCCTGGAAGACACCAGCAAGATCGCAATCTCTCACCGCGCCGTCCGATTGCGCGCCCTCCAGCGCATGGCCGAACGCGCCGAGGCCATGGGCAACATCGCCCTGGCGGCGCAGTTGTTCGAACAGGCCGCGAAGGAAGCGGGCGACAGCTACACGAACCGGCGCGAGCTGACCGGCAAGAACGGCGCGCCTCTCCCCGCCGCAGCGCCCGCGGTCGTGCTGTACCAACTGCCGGATAATGGACGGGGCTGAGCCCACGGTCATTCGGCCGCAGCCGGGACCGCAAGAGACATTCCTCGGCAGTTCGGCCGACATCGCGATTTATGGGGGCGCAGCCGGCGGGGGTAAGACCTGGGCGCTGCTGATGGAGCCGCTTCGGCACATCGCCAATCCCGGCTTTGGCGCCGTGTTCTTCCGCCGCTCAACCGTCCAGGTCCGCAACGAAGGCGGTCTGTGGGACGAGAGCGAAAAGCTTTACCCGATCATCGGCGCGACGCCCCGCGAGCACGTTCTAAGCTGGGAGTTCCCGGCCGGGGCCACGGTCAGCTTCGCTCACCTTGAGCACGACAAGACAGTCCTGAACTGGCAGGGCTCGCAGATCCCGCTGATCTGCTTCGATGAGCTGACGCACTTCAGCCAGAAGCAGTTCTGGTACATGGTCAGCCGGAACCGCTCGATGTGCGGAGTGCGGCCCTATATCCGCGCGACGTGCAACCCCGACGCCGATAGCTGGGTCGCCGAGTTCATCGCCTGGTGGATCGACCAAGAGACGGGCCTTCCGATCCCCGACCGTGCCGGCGTCGTCCGCTGGTTTGTCCGCATCAACGACGCTCTGGTCTGGGCTGACGACCCCGCTGAACTGGAAGCGAAGCATCCGGGCATCCCGCCCAAGTCTGCGACCTTCATCCCGGCCAAGCTGACCGACAACGCGGCTCTGATGGCTGCTGACCCCGGCTACATGGCCAACCTGCTGGCTCTGCCGAAGGTCGAGCGCGAGCGGCTTCTCGGCGGCAACTGGAAGATTCGGGCGGCAGCCGGGCTGCTGTTCAAGCGATCATGGGTGTCCGTGGTGGATGCGGCGCCCTCCGATCTTCGCATTGTCCGCGGTTGGGATTTGGCGGGAACGCCCAAAACCGAAGGCAACGACCCCGATTGGACTGCCGGAACGAAGATCGGCAAGTCCCGCTCGACCGGTCGCTACATCGTTCTGCACCACGTCAGGGACCGCGACACGCCCCACAAAGTCGAGGCGCTAATCGCGAACACGGCGTCACAGGACGGCGCAGAGGTTCAGGTCAGCCTTCCTCAGGATCCGGGCCAGGCAGGCAAGGCCCAGGTCGCCACTCTGATCAAGATGCTCTCCGCCTACACGGCAAGGGCCACGCCAGAGACTGGCGATAAGGAAACCCGGTTCGGTCCCTTCTCCGCTCAGTGCGAGGCCGGGAACGTCGATGTGCTGCGCGGCCCCTGGAATGAGGAATGGTTCATGCAACTCGAATCCTTCCCTGACGCCGCGCACGATGACGACGCGGACAGCACCGCGCGCGCCTTCAACACGCTCTCGCTGGAAGAGCCTTCGACCGTCGCCATGTTCCTGAAGAGCCGGCACCGCGGATGAGCGCGCGTCACCTTCTGGCCAACGCCGCGACGCGGTCTATCCAGGCCATGTTCCCGGGCTTCTTCTTCGGAGCCCAGAAGCACAATCACGCTGCCGACTTCGGCTATCCCGATCAGGTCAGCTTCGAGCTTGCCTTTGATGCCTACTGCCGCAACCCGCTGGCCCGCGCTGCCGTGGACAAGACTGTCGGCAAGACCTGGGAAGATCATCCCTATCTTCAGGAGTTCCAGCGCGACGGCACTGAAGGTGGTGACCAGGGCGAGACCGGCCTTGAGGCCGACATCCGTCAGCGCTTCGCCGATCTGCGTATCTGGCAACACCTCGCCGAGTGCGATCGTCGCAGCCTGGTCGGCTGCTACTCCGGCCTGATCCTCCGCTTCGCCGACAGCAAGCCGTTCAGGGAGCCCGTCGACACGGTCTCGGGCGGCCTCATGGGGCTGGTCGAGGTCATTCCCGCTTGGGAAGGCCAGCTGACCGTCAGCACCTGGGACACCGACGAGAAGTCGGAGGGCTACGGACAGCCCACGATGTTCAGCTTCGCGGAGTCGGCCGTTGGCCAGCAGAAGCAGCCGCGCACCTTCGAAATCCACCCCGATCGGGTGATTGTCTGGTCGCGCGACGGCACCCTGAACGGACGTTCCGCCTTAGAGCCCGGCTATAACGCCCTGCTCGACATGGAGAAGATCCGGGGCGGCGGCGGCGAGGGCTTCTGGAAGAACGCCAAGTCAGGCCTCAGCCTGGAGATCGACAAGGACGCCAAGATCGAGAACATGGCCCAGGCCATGGGCGTCCCCGTCGCCGAGGTCGTGGACAAGATCGACGAGCAGGTCGAGGGCTTCAACAAGGGCTTCGACAAGTCGCTGCTGCTGTCCGGCATCAAGGCGACGCCGATGCAGGTCAACCTCCCCTCGCCCGAGCACTTCTTCGCCGTGGCGGCCCAATCGTTCGCGGCGTCGTGGTCGATCCCCATGAAGGTGCTGATCGGCTCCCAGACCGGAGAGCGCGCCTCGACCGAGGACAGCGAAGAGTGGGCCAAGGTCAACATGGGGCGCCGGACCAATCAGGCCGTCCCCGCCATCATGACCTTCGTCAACCGCCTGGAGCGGGTGAAGGTGCTGCCGCAGAAGGATTGGTTCCTGAGCTGGACCGACCTGACCGAAAGCTCGATGGGCGAGAAGATCGAACGGGCCGTGAAGATGGCCGACGTCAACTCCAAGCAGCCGTCCGGCGAGATCGTCTTCACCGGCGACGACATCCGCGCAGTGGTGGGCATGGAGCCGCTGAGCGACGCTGAACGGTTCCGCGACGAAGCGGACCCCGCCGAAGAGCAGGACGCTCTGGACCTGCCCGAAACCGAAGACGAGCCGGCTCCGGCCGCCTGATCCACTCACAACGAAGGAGGCCCGCGTGCATCAGCCCGCAGCGCCGACGCGCGCCTTCCTGGTCAACAAGGGCCTCGCGGCCGGTGATCAGGTTCGCGTCAACATCCGCACTCTGGCCAACTCGGCGGCGATCAAGCGCGAGAAGCGCAACGGCCGCGACGTGATCATCGTCCCCTCGGCGACACTGCCCGACGACGTCGTCATGAACGACATCCTTTATCCCGCTGCCGAGATCGCTAAGTCGTTCAAGACGTTGGAGCGGACACCTGCCCCGCTGGGTCACCCGTCGGTCAACGGCAAGTTTCTGTCGGCCCGTGACCCCGAAGGCCTGAACCAAGGCTGGATCGGCGCCTGGAATGAGAACGTGCGCCAACAGGGTGGACGCGTTCTGCTGGACAAGGTGATCGACGTCGAGCGCGCCAACCAGTCCGAAGGCGGCAAGCGCGTGCTGGCGGCCATCGACGCCGGCGATCCGGTCCACACCTCGACGGGCCTGCTGGCCATCATGGACGCCGCCAATGGCGACGTTCCCTACAAGTTTACCGCTCGCGACATCGAGTTCGACCACGACGCCATCCTTCTGGACGAAGACGGCGCCGCCACTCCCGATCAGGGCGTCGGCATGATGGTCAACTCGGCGGGCAAAGAGATCCAGGTCGTCAACTCGGTCTTCAGCGATGAAGCCGAGCGCGAACTTGGATGGGCGGTCGAAAGCGCCGTCCGCGCTCTGGAGAAGAAGCAGCGCGCTTCTCTCATGGATCGCATCATGACCGCACTTACCGAGGCCTTCGGCTCCGGGCGGGAAACCTCCACCACCAACATGAAGGACGACGAGATGGACAAGGTCCAATTCGACGGGCTTTCCGCGAAGGTTGACGCCCTCACGGAGGCCCTGAAGCCCGAGACGCTGGCGACGGCTATCGGAAACGCGGTCGCGACGGCGATGAAGCCGATCAACGACCAGCTGGAGGCCCAGGCCAACAACGCCAAGGCGACCGAAGAAGCGGAGCTGAAGACGCTCCGCGAGAAGATCGTCGCCGGCAACATCATGGACGAGGCCGCCGCCGGCGAACTCACCCTGAACGCCGCCCGCGCCTTGGCTCCCAAGGCTGAGCCCGGCAAGGCCGCCCCGATCGCCCCCGGCTTCAAACTGCCGGGCGCCAACGCCGCCACGCCCGCCTTCAAGGCACCGGCCGCGCCGAAGACGGAGGCCTAATCACATGCCCCGCTTCAACAAGATCTACGCTGGCCCCGTCACCGAGGTCACGCCCCAGGTCCAGGAGCGCATCTGCGCTGCTGCGGTCCTGCCGGGCATTGCTCTGGTGGAGTCCGGTTCGGCCTTTGCCATCGCGGGCGCCAATAGCGGCGACAAGCTCTACATCGCTCAGGACAACTACCTGGCGCTGAAGGGCACCGATGACGCCTGGCCCGCCGGCGACACCGTCATCGGCATGGAAGCGCTGGATGAGCAGTTCTTCAACATCCGCGTCCCGACCGGCACCAACGTCGCTCGCGGCGCCGAACTGACCACCAGCGCGGCCGGCAAGTTCGTCCTCGCCACCACGGGCCAGAACGTCGCCTTCGTCGCCGAAGAGGCCTTCAACAACAACACCGGTTCTGACCAGCTTGTGCGTGCGCGCAAAGCCGGCCGGAACGTGGTCGCCGCCTAAGGAGGGCGAACATGCGCTATTTCGACGAACAGCTCGTCGCCAACTCCCGCCCGCACCAGCAATGGTGGGGCGAGCTGAGCGTGGCGCGCGAACACTTCCACCGGGTCGAAGACCAGCACGCCGCCCTCTACGGCGAGATGTCGGGCGTCACCAACGCCTCGGCCGTCCTGCCTCGGGACGCCTGGCTGGAGCTGGACACCATCACCACCCGCGTCCTGCGCGACGATGGCGGCAGCGTCTTCATGGCCGACCTGATGCCGCTGGCCAAGCCGGTGAACATCGGCAAGCTGGTCCACATGACCCGCACCGCCTCGGACACCGCCAACCCGGTGTTCCGCTCGCTGTCGGGCCAGGTGCCGGTCGCCATGGACAAGACGGTCTACAACTACGCCGGCACCGTCGTTCCGATCTTTGCCGACGGCTACGGCCGCGAATGGCGGGAATGGAACACCCTGCAGTCCGAGAACTTCGATGCTCTGGCTGACGATCAGGAAGGCTCGATCGACAAGCTGAACCGCGACATGGCCAGCTATGCCCTCGACGGCGACGCCACCATCAAGTTCCAGGGCTACACCGGCTACGGCATTCGCACGTCGCCGCTGACCAAGCTGATCAACATCGGCGCGGGCGGGGCGAACATCGACCTGACCACGGCGACCCCGGATCAGCTCGAAGCGTTCTTCGTCGGACCCTTCGGCGCGATGTTGGACGCCAACCTGATCACCGAGTCCGTCAACCTCTACATCAGCCCCGACATCGCCCGCGCTTGGGACCGTTCCTATTCGAACGCCCAAGGCTTCAAGCAAGGCACGATCCGCGAGTTCGTCGCTCGCAACCGTCGCATCAACAAGATCGAGGTGACGTGGCGCCTGACGGGCAACCAGTTCTTCGGCTTCGTGCCGAACGCTCGGTACATCCGCCCGATCATTGGCATGGCCGTGAACACCACGGCGATGACGCGCCTGAACCCGACGGACAACTACCAGTTCCTGAACATGGGCGCGATGGGGCTGGAGATTCGCGGCGACTACAACGGCAAGTCGGGCGTCTTCGCCTCGACCACGGTCTAACCCGGCGGGGCCTGGCTTCGGCTGGGCCCTTCCCTCATCGCGAGGAAAGGAGCGCTCCATGCGCATTCGCATCACCGCCGGCGGCATCTACGATGGCGAAGGCAAGGAAATCCCGGTCGGCACCGAACTCGATGTCGCCGACTTCGACGTCAACGACGAAGGCCAGCCCGTCGAGCCGCACCCCTGGGGCGGCCGGTTCGTCGCCATCGGGGACGGCAAGAAGGGCAAGAAGGGCGTCACCAACGACGATCCGCCGCCGCCCCCGGCTGAGCTCGTCGCCCCCGTCGGCCCCTTCACCGCCCGCGAAAGCTCGCCGGGCTGGTGGGGCATCTTCGATGGCAAGGACCAGCCGGTCGGCAAGAAGGCTCGCAAGGCTGAGCTGGATGGCTTCGACACCCTCTCGGACGACGACAAGGCGGCGTTTGCCACTGAGCACGCGAAGGCCGCCTTCGACGCCGATCAGAAGAAGGCCTAAGACGTGGCGGGCTACGGATCAGATCAAGGGTTCAACGAGTGGGCGGCCGAGAACGGCTATTCGACCTCGACCGGCGACCTGACCGTAGCCCAGCTGCGCCAGCGGGCCAGTGACTACCTCGACGGCCTTTACGGCCCCCGGTTTCGCGGCGAGCCGGCCGGAGGGATCGACCAGGAGCGCGCCTGGCCCCGCATCAACGCGATGGCATGGAAGACGCCAGTCGCCGCCGACGTGGTCCCACGCAACGTCATCGTCGCCAGCTATCATGCAGCCATCCAGGAAGCGCTGAAGCCCGGCTCGCTCTCGATTTCCGCAGCTAACTCCGGCGCCCTGAAGCGCAAGAAGATCGACACCCTCGAAAAGGAATACTTCGAGGGCAGCGGCAACGCTGTCACCGACAACACGCTGCGGCTGAGCGCCGTCGAAGGCCTGCTCGCCCCGTTCCTCATTCCAGAAGACGCGCCAGCCGCGCTCGGCCTATGGGCGGTTGGCTGACATGCTGACCTGTGCGACTGTCCCGGCCGTGACCCGCCGCATCGACAACGATGATCCGCGCCTGACTGCGCACCGCGAGCCGATGGATCTCGCTGACGCGGCGTTCAGCGCCATGCTCGACAGCGCCGAAGCCATGATGATGGCGGTCGCCAAAAATGAAGGCCAAACCGTCGTTCTGCATCATCGCGAGCAGGCCCAGGCCAAGTTCGAGGCCTATCTTGATCTCATGGCCGAGGCTGGCCACCACGCCGGGCAACTGAAGCCCTAATCCGACATGGCAAAGCGCCCGTCCCAACGACGGCTCTTCCGAGAGCTGGCGGCGAAGTTTGGCGTGGAAGTCGCCGAAGCCTTCATGGCCGCGATCCGGGATTTGACGCGCGGCGTCGAATTTCACCGTTTGGAGCAAGCCATAAGGCGCGGCGACCTCGAAGACGCGATTGCAGCGCTCCACATCAATCGCGGCGCCTTCCAGCCGATCGAAGCCAAGCTGGTCGAGGCCTTCACCGCCGGGGGTCAAGGCGCTGTCGCCACCATGCCGGCCGCCGTGTCCATCGGCTTCCGCTTCGACCCCGGCAATCAGCGCGCCGCCGCGATCATCCGCGAGACAGCCGCCACGCTCATCACCCGCCTGACGCAGGGCGAAATCGACCAGGCCCGCGCATTCCTCGCCGACGGCATGGCGCGCGGCGCCGGCCCCCGGTCTGTGGCGCTGGATCTGGTCGGGCGGATCAGCCGGGCCACCGGTAACCGCGAAGGCGGCCTGATCGGTCTGTCCGGCCCCTATCGTGACTACGTCGCCACCGCCCGCGCTGAGTTGGCGTCGACGGATCCTGCCCTGCTCCGCAATTATCTAACCCGCAATCAGCGCGACCGCCGCTATGACAAGGCCGTGGCCCGCGCCATCGAGACCGGCAAGCCCGTCCCGCTCGAGACCGCCCGCACCGCGATCAGCCGCTATTCCGCCCGTCTGATCCGCCTCCGTGGCGAGGTCATCGCGCGCACCGAAGGCCTGTCCGCTATCCGCGCCGCCAAGCATGAGGCGTTCCAGCAGCTCGTCGACGATGGCCGGGTCGATGCCATGGACATCGTGCGCGGCTGGTCCACGAGCCAGGACGGACGCCAACGCGACACCCATGATGCCATGAACGGGCAAGAGGTTCGCGGTCTCGACATGCCGTTCACCAGCCAGAGCGGCGCGCAGATGATGTTCCCCGGCGACACCTCACGCGGCGCGCCGGCCTCCGAGATCGTGGCATGCCGCTGTGACGAGTTCATCGCGATCAGGAAGTGGCCCTTATGAGCATCATCACGGGTGTCGCCGAAGAGGCGCTGGAAGACTTCGGCGGGGACTTCGAAGACGGCGCCCTGACGGTGCCAGGCTCGCGCACGCCAGATGGCCAGGGCGGCTTCACGACGGGCCCGGCGACGATCTATCCCTGCAAGGCCCTCGTCGGCAGCTACAAGGACACCCGCCGCGTCGCGCTGGGCATCCCTGCCACCGATCGACGGGTCCTGGTTCTCGCCGCCAGCCTGCCGTCGGGCATCTATCCGTCCAAGGGCCACAAGATCGCAGCGCCCGACCCCGCCAAGGGCCTGCTGATGACCACGTTCGAAGTCATCGAGCGGACCGGCGACCTAGCGGGCGCTCTCGCCGAGTTGCAGGCGCGCTAGGCGTCCTTCGCCGGCACCGGAGCGGCCTGTACGCCCTTCGGCAGAGACGCCCTCATTTCCGCGGCCTCGCGCCAATCCAACTCGACTGCTTCGCTTCGGTCAGGCGACCATTCCTTGCCGGCGGTCAGATACTGGCGCGGCTCGGTGAGCGAGACGATGACGAGCTTCAGGGGTTCGGACATCCGGTCGTCATAGGAGACCCCGATGGCGAAAGTCACGCTCGACCTCGGCGCCATTGATGCGGTTTCGGATCGCGCGGCTGAAGCTGGCCTCCGACAGGCTCTGGGTGAATACGAGCGCATCCTCAAGACCGATGTCCTGAACCGGGCAGGCTCGGGGAAGCAGTACGGCAAGCACCAGGCCTCAGCCCCCGGCGAGCCACCTGCCCGCGACCTGGGCAACCTCGTCGCCAACACGAACGCCGATCAGACCATCCGCGACGACGGGGACGCCAAGGTCGGCACGGTCACAGCCAACGCCGTCTATGCCCTGCCCCTGCACAACGGCACCGAGCGTATCGCAGCCCGCCCCTTCATGGATGTGCCGGCGAAAGAGAACCAGCGCGAGCTGACCGAGGCGTTTGTCAGGGGGGCGAGAGAATGAACAGCACCGCCGCCATCTTCGCCCGCCTGAACGGTTCTCTGTCGATCATCGACCGCCTCGACATTTTCGAGGGCCGCGCCGCCATCTTCAATGATCGCGCCCCTGACGACTTCCAGTTCTCGGGCAAAGCCGCTCTGATCATCGCTGCGCCGTCGGCTGACATCGACGCCAGCACCTTCTCCGAGACTATCCGCGACATCACCCAAGACGTCCGCCTCTACGCCCGCGACACCGGCTCGACAGCTGCCATTGACGCGCTGGGCCGTGACATCCGCGACCTCTTCCACCTTCACGCCTCTCAGATCGAGGTCGAGGATGGAACCTGCTCTCTCGCGACCGCTACCGGGCCGGTTGCAGCGCCGACCACTGACCCCTCGCTGGTCGGTCGGCGGGTTCAGCTCCGGATCCAACTGAAAAAGGACCTCTGACCATGCCCACCTTGGCGCAAGGCTATATGAAGCTGCAGGTGGACCTGTCAGCCACCGGCACTCCCGATTGGACCAACATCCCCGGCGTCACCGTCGCCAACGGCCTCGGCTTCTCCGAGAACCGTATCGACACGACCGATTTCGACACGGCGCCCGGCTCGACCGAGAGCATCAGCGGGCCGCGTGCGAACACGCCCCTGACCTTCACGATGCACGACGAGGCGGCGGACGAAGCTCAGATCGCGTTGCACGACGCTTCGGACGACAACGAGGCCCTCCAGTTCCGCCTGATCCGCGGCACGAAGGCCCAGGTGTTCAGCGGCGTGCCAGTCCTGAACTTGGCGGCGCCGGTGAACGGCGTGGTCACCTACTCGGGCTCGATCACCCCCGACGCCAAGCCTACTCGCGGCAACGTGACGCCGTAAGATGAACGACGCCCGCCTCGGCATTGTGCGCCTGTCGCTCCCAGACGAGCGACAGGTCGCCCTGCAACTGACCTTCGCCGCCTTGGACGCCAAAGGCCACGACTGGCTGCTGGATCGCTTCAAGGTGCTCCAGAAGGGTCGTGCCGGGGCGTCGTCTGCTCTCGGTGATCTCCTGGAGGTTCTGACCGCCGGCGCTATCACCAAGGTCGACGTGATTGGCTCCCCGGTCGCCGCGTTTCCCCTGTCGCCTTGCATGAAAGCCTGCTGGGATGCCTGGGAGCTTGCCCAATACGGCCCGGCCGGGAGGTCCGCCGAAGCTGGCCCCGCAAACCCTCAGACGCGCCGGCCGACGCTGTGGAGGCGGCTCTTCGGGCGGCGCTGAAAGGCGGGCTGTCCGAAGCCGACTTCTGGAAGCTGACGCCCTATCGCCTGGGCATGATCCTGACCGAGCGCGGGCGCGGTGAAGCAGCCTCGGCCCTCTGGACCGGGTGGATGGTCGCTCGTCTCGCTGTTGAGCGGGAGCCGACGCTGTCAGGGCCGCAGCACTATTTCCGTGAGTTCTTCGACCCATCCGGCAAAGCCTCCGATGCCGAAGCGATGGCCGACGCAGAGTTCAACCGGATCGCCCGTGTTTATGGCGTCGAGATCGTGGACCTGTCTGAGGCTTAATCAGACCGATGCAACGTCAGCCTAGGTCCTCAAGCCGCTGTGCTGGCATCTTGAACGTCCGCGTCGTCATTATCCGCTGGAACGAGGCCGTCGCGAAGCGTGTCTATATGCATGAACATCGCGAGGCTACGGGTGGATATTCGTTTGAAATCCCAATCCTCGTAGTACGGTACTAGTGCTTCACAGGCGGCCTCAAGATAGAGTCCGCACGCGCCGACATGCCAAGCGGCAGCGGCAGCGCTGACCATAACATCCCGCATGAGGGCTGCGCCTACGTCCCCGCCTTGGTGGTGTTCACACACTGCGATCATCGCAAGATGTACTACGGGTATCTTCTTCTCGTGCCGGCCCACCATGTAGCTCAGGCTGGCTTGTTTGACGCTATCGGCCGTGAGGGCGTGATAACCCACAACCTGCCCCTCGTCGGAGACAGCGACACGAACCCGGAGAATATTGGCGGAGTGGTCGCCTAACGCCCTGTCGCGACAGAAGCGATCCAACACATCATTTCTTCCGCACGAAAAGACGGAACAATCATGGATGTCGCTTAGCGTCTCAATGACAACCGCCATAGAGAACGCCTAGGAAGCCGTCTTCGTCACCATCTTCGCTGCGCGAAGCTTCGCCTTCAGTCTGGACGAAGCGCGCGGAGGATTTTTGCAGTGCGCGATGATCGTTTTAAACTCAGCCTTTCTGACGAGGCCGATCGGCTTGAAAGCGCCCGTACGGGGTTTGAACGAAATGGCCATGCGTGCTCCTTTCTTGCTGAGAGGTGGATCTTCATCAGGGAAATGAGGATCAAAGGCATGGGTTGCAGGCCTTGACGGCTCCGTCAACTTGACTTTTCGTCCCCGTCATGGCATGAGCAAGCGCTCTATGCGGTTGATCACTTGCCCCAGCCGGGCAAGGCGCAGAAATATCATTTTTTCTGACAATGTGCGCGAATCGCCCCGCATTTTCAGCGCTTGCTGGTCAAGCTTGCTGACTCGGAACCCCTCCAATAGCCTGTCGCTCTTTCGGGAGTGACGAATGCTGAAGCTGATCGCCGGTTGGATACTCGTGCTGCTGGGCCTCGCTCTCGGTGGCTTTGGGCTTCTGGCCCTTGCTGGCCCGCCCCAAACGTTGGGCCTTGGCAGCGCCGCGCAGCTTCTGGCCCTGCAGACACAGATGCTGGTCTTGGGTTCGACCTCTCTCATCGTCGGCACCATCCTCCTGACGACCAGACGGCGCGACTAGCGCCCTCGACATTGATCCTATCAGGGCTCGCTTCGGCGGGCCTTTTTGTTTGGAGGCGGCATGACCGACAGCCCTGTAGTCGGCAGCGCCTCATGGGAGCTGCGCGCCACACGCGACAAGCTGAAGCAGGATCTGCGCGATTCCGAGACCGACGTGAAACAGGCCGTCGGCGCCATGGAGAGGGATGCGACCGCCGGCGCAGACCGCGTGGGGGCGTCGTTTGGAAAGATGGGTAAGGCGATCGGCGTCGGCATTGCTGCCGTCGCCGCCGTAGCGGCCGCTGGCCTCGCCATTGCGGTACAGTTCGGCCAGGCCAGCCTCAAGATGGCCGACGACTTGGCCAACTCGGCCCAGCGCATCGGGATCGGCACGGCCGCACTTCAGGAATGGCAATACGTCGCGCGCAAAACCGGCGAGGACGCCTCAGCAGTCAGCGGCTCGCTAGAGACCTTCTCCAACAAGTTCGCCTCTGCCGCCGCCGAACTATCGAAGGCGGATGTGAAGGCCTTCGCAGCCCTGCGACTAGATCCGGAAGACCTTCGCGGCTTCAAGGATGTCGAGGCGGCGCTTGATGAGGTCGTGGACCGTATCGGTTCGCTGAAGAGCGAAAGCGACCGCGCCGCGATTGCTGAACGGCTGGGCCTTGGTCCGCTCGCTTCGGCACTTCGAGACGGTTCGGCTGAAGTCGCTCGGCTGAGGGACGAGGCGCAAGCCCTCGGCTTCGTGATGGACGAAGACCTGATCCGGAAGGGATCGGAAGCCCAAGGCCAGATGGAAGACCTGGCGCAAGTGATCGGCATCCAACTCGCCGGGGCCTTCATCGAGCTGTCAGACGAAGTGCTGACCTTCACCAGCTATATCGCCGACGCGCTGCGGGGCCTGAACGCTTTCATCGAGCGCGCTCAAACTTGGAAGACGCGTGTCGACGCCATGTACGGCGACGGCGTCACCACAGGCATCAAGGAAGGCGGCATCATGGGCCCCCTCCGCGCCATCGGGAGCACGGTTGGGTCTGTCGTCTCTGGAAGGACGTTCCGAGCCGCCGCTGACATTCGCGCCGGCAACAGCCTCCCGGATTACGCCAATCCGATCGACGCCAACGCGGTAGCTGCCTTCGGTGTCTCGCCGCCGTCGCCCCGCACACCTCGCAATGACTTCGCCGGCACGCTTTCCGTACCAGCCGGCCGCACCCGCACCGACAACAGCGCCCAACGCGCCGCCGAGCGCGAAGCCAGAAGGTCCGAACGCGTCGAGCAGGAAATCTTCCGCGCCCGCCAGCGCCTGCTCCAAGTCGCCGAAGACGACATCCTCACAGCCCAGCAGCGCTACGACATTGCGCGCGAGCAGCTGAAGATGGATCGCGAGGCGCGCGACGCCGAAATCCAGAGCAAGACCGACCGGGGCGAGATCAAAGCCGCCGAGCGCCGCCAGCTGGACGCAGCCAACGCTTCGGCCGACGCCCTCGAAGACCGGCTGCTGACCGACAACGCCTTCCGCGAAATCCAAGACGAGCGCCTGGCGACTGAGAAGCTGCTCTCCGGTCTGACCGCCGACCTACTTTCGCTTCAGTCCGGCGCGGCCCGCACCGCGAAGGAACGCCAGCGGATTGAGCTGGACTTGCTGGAGATCACCCAGCGTCAGCGCCGTGAAGCGCTTCGCCTGGAACTGGAGCGCAACCCGAACCTAACCCAGGCCCAGCGCGACGATGCCATGGCGACGAATGGCCGGATTGACCGTGCAGAGCGCAACGGCGTCATCCGGAACAACCTCACCCCGCTGGAGAAATGGCGGGATGAGAGCCTGAAATCCGCTGATGAAATCTCCGAGGCCTACGAGAACGTCGCGGCGCGTGGCCTGGACGCGCTGAACAACGGTCTGGTCGACGCGATCACCAACAGCCGAAGCCTCGGAGAGGTGTTCAGCAATGTCGCGCGTCAAATCCTCGCTGACCTGGCTGCGATCGCGGTGCGCAAGTCGATTACTGAACCGCTCGCGGACATGCTGTTTGGCGGCTCGGGTGGTGGCGGTGGCGTCGGCTCTTCGATCTTCTCAGCGATCAAGTCCGCACTTCGGATTCCGGGCTTCTCCAGCGGGGTGACCAACTTCGGCGGCGGCCTGGCCTACGTCCACGCCGGAGAGGTGCTGGCCAACCTCCCGTCGGGGACAGACGTCATTCCGGCGCACGCCGTGCAAGCGATGGGCAGCGGCCGGTCTCAGGTCGAAGTCATCCCCTCCCCCTACTTCGACGTCCGCGTCCGCGAGCAAGCCGCCCCTGGCGCCATGCAGGCCGGGGTCGGAGCCTTCCAAGCCGGCGAGGCCCAACGCCAGCGCGAGGCCCGCATTTCCAAATACCGCCGAGGATAGCCGATGCCTGTTCTCGCACTTCCATCGACCCCGGCTCCGTCGAGCATGGGCGTCCAACTGCTGACCAACAAGAACGTCCTCGTCTCGGCCTTGGGCGGTGATGAGCAGGAGCGTCAGCGCAAGGGCTCCCGCTACGCCCTGACCTTCCAACTTCCGCCGATGCGCTACGTCACGGCCATGGCATGGGACGACCTGAACGCGGAGGGCGTGACGGTCCTGATGCGCGTCTACCAGCCGGGCTTCGACACCGGGGCCCCGGGGACGCCTCTGGTGAAGGGTGCGGGCCAAGCCGGAACCACCCTGATCGTGGATGGGCTGACCAACGGCTATGTCATCCGCAAAGGCCAATTCCTGAGCGTGTTGACCAATGGCCGGCGCTATCTCTACAGGGCCGCCGTGGACGTGACCGTCGCTGGCGGGCAGGCCTCGATCCCGCTTCGGACGATGCTCCGCTATCCGCCGGCGGACAACGACGTCGTCGAGATCGCCCAGCCGATGATCGAGGGCTTCGTCCGCGAGCTCAGTGAACAGGTCGTCGGGGTGGATCGCATGACGCAGTTCTCCTTCACGGTGCGCGAGCGCGGCTGATGGCTCTTGATCCTGTCCTGGAGGCCGAGCTTCGCCAGCCGGTCCATGTGCCCTGCGTTTTGGTCCGCCTGGTCCTGAAGTCGGGCACCGTTCGACTGACCGATGGCGGCTTCGTCGTTTATGCCGGCGAGGTCTATCTCGGGGCCCATGCGGGCATCGGCTCGCTCGACACCATCGGACAGCTGACCGAAGGCGGATCGGGCACGACGACCCGCGTCGAACTGACCATCAATGCCGAGAGCCGGGAGGCCGTCCAGCTTCTCGCCGACCCGCTCAACCAAACCGGTCTGGTCCAATGGTGGGAAGGCGCCATTCACGCGCCGTCTGGTCAGCTGATCGGACAGCCCAAGCTCAAGTTCCAAGGCCAGTTCGACAAGGCCCGCTTCACGGTCGATGAGAGCAGCTGGGAAGTCGTCATTGAGTGCGGCACCGAAGGCGAACTGCAGCTGATCGCCAACACCGACTGGCGAGCCAACGACGCCACGCATCGGCGTATCTGGGGCGAGCTTGGACACGCCAACGTCTCGCGCCTGACCGACGACGACTATTGGCGCACCGAGCAACCGCCCGGCGCGATCAGCACGGTCACTGTCGGCGGCGGCGGGAACGTAATCGACCGCTCCTATTTCGCAGCGATCTGAGGTCTCATGAACCTGTGGGATGAAAGGGTGCGCGTCGCCCAGGCCTGCGTTGACCGCTTCGTCGGCAAGCCGCTCGACTTCAAGCACGGCGACTGCGTCCGTCAGGCCCGGCACGTCCTGCACCTGCGCAAGCATTCGACCGGGCTGCTCAAGGGCGTGAAGTGGAGCTCTGAGGCCGGTGCCTATAAGGCGATGCGCAAGCTCGGGTTTACGTCGCTGGATCAGGGCGTCGACGCGACTGGCCTGCTGGCGATCCCCTTTGCCATGATCCGCCCCGCCGATCTGCTGAGCATGCCCGGCGATGACGCCTTCGGCTGTACGCTCGGCGTCTATCTCGGGGACGGCTACGTGAGCGGCTACCAGGACGGCTCCGACGTCGGTGTGACGATCAAGCTGGCTGAGGACTTCATCCCCGCCAAAGTCTGGATGGTCTGATGGGCAAGGCGCTGAAAGCGGTCGGCACCGCCATCGTCATCGTCGGCGCCATCGCGGCGACCGGCGGCGCGGCCCTGGCCTTTGGGGCAGGTGCTGGCCTGCTGGGTTCGGCAAGCCTCGCGACGAGCGCCGTCCTGTCAGTCGGGAGCTTCAGCGTCTCGGCCGGTGCTCTGCTGACTGTCGGCTCGCTGGTGTCGAGCGTCGGCGGCGCCCTATCCCAGCCCAAGGTCTCGACGGCGGGTTCTGCCCTTGGCTGGGTTGGCGATCCCAACGGCCCCATGCACTTCGCGGTCGGCCGTATCGCCGTGGCGGGTGATCTGCGGCACAAGAAGGCCTACGGCCCGAACGACCGGATGTATTTCAGCGCGGTCACGGTCGTGTCCGATGCCGGGCCAATCACCGAGTTTGAGAGCTTCACCGCCAACGATATCCCCGTCACCTTCGACGCGAACGGCAAGGCGAACACCTCCTACTTCGCCAACGTCATGTGGATGCGCCGCCAGCTGGGCAATCAGCCGGAGGCCTCGTATCTCGCGAGCCCGTCGGGTCTGGAGCGCGGCGCGACCCTTCCCGATTGGGGCCCTTCACATAAGCTGTCTGGCAAGGCCGGCTTCATCGTCACCTTGTCCGAGAACAGCAAGGGCAGCGCCTACAAGGGTCAGCAACCAAAGCCTCGGCACATCATCAAGGGTCTGTGCGTCTACGACTGGCGACAGGACTCGACCTACCCCGGCGGGGCCGGGTCTCAGCGCCTGAACGATCCCTCGACTTGGACCTTCAGCGAGAACCCCGCGCTCTGGGCAGCCAAGTGGACGTACGGCCTCTGGGAAGGCCCGACCGGCAAGGGCGCGCCCCAGATCGACTACCAAGTCGGCGGCATCGGCGTCACGCCGGGCGTAATTGACTTCGCCAGCCTGACAGAGCTGGCCAACATCGCGGACACTCACGGATGGAAGGTCGCGGCCTGGCCCTCGACCGACGATGACAAGGCCCAGGTGCTGAACGCCTTCCTGCAGGCTGCCGGTGCCTACTACATCGAGAAGTCGGGCAAGATGTCCTGCCTTCACCGCGCCGCGCCGCGCGTCAGCGTCGCCACGGTGACCGCGGCTGATACGGCCGGTCCCATCGAGCTCGATACGTCGTCCAGCTACGTCGATCGCAAAAACACCGGCGTCCCGACCTATCTCTCCGAAGCCGACGGCTGGAAGATGACGGCGCTCGGCGAGGTGTCGGCGCCGGAATGGATCACCCAGGACGGCGGGCGTCAGCGCTCGATGCCGATGACCTACTCGTTCGTACCGGTGGCGAAGCAGGCCGCCGAGCTGATGTGCCTGGGCATCGCCAACACGCGCGAGGGCATTTCGGGCCGCATTCCGCTCAAGCCGTACATGCAAGGCATCGAGGCCGGGTCAGCCTTCACCATCACCGAGCCTGAGTTCGTGCTGAACGGGCTGAAGTGCCTGGCGCTCGAGACCTCGTACGATGCGACGACGGGCGTCCACACGGTCACCTTCGTCAGCGAGACCGACGGCAAGTATGCCTACGCCTATGGCCAGTCGCCGACGCCGCCGGCGCCGCCCGCGCTAGAGGCAGTCGATCCGACCTTCGTCACCCCGCCCCTCCCCGGCGATTGGGTCATTACACCCCGGCCTCCTTCCGGCGACGGCACCCAACAACCCGGTTTCGACCTGACGGGCCTGGTGTCCAACGCGACGGCGACGGCGGTGATCGTGGAATGGGGCCCGACGGCTGACGGCCCCTGGACGCAGGCCTATGCCGGGCCGCCTGATGTGACCAGCATCCCCATTGTGGGGCTGCAATCGGCCGCGACTTACTTCATCGCCGTTCGCTACCAGCGAAGCTCCAACTTCAGCGACCGCTACGTCTATGGGCCGTATGTCGCGCCGACGCTGACGGCGGGCGTGTCTGAGGAGACGGTTGAGCAAATCGTCTCGGAAGTGACCGGACAGATTGAAGGAATAGCCACTGGCCGGGACGCCGCCGAGCACTTGGCCGAGGTCGTATTGGAGACCATCCTCGACGAACAGCAGAAGCTGGAGGCCGAGGCATCACAGCGGGTCGAAGACCTCTTGAACGAAGCCGGCGCCCGGGACACGGCGGTGGCGGCGGCGATCCAACAGAGCAAGGCCTACACCGACAACTTCGCATCCTCGGCTTCTCAAACCTTCGCCACCATCACCGCCCTGAACGGCGGGCTGGCGGCGACGCTGAACGAGGCCAAGTCGTTCACGACGGGTCAGCTCTCGTCTGCCATGCTGACCGTCTACACGAAGGCCCAGACCGACGCCGGGATGGCGACGACGCTCCAGTCGGCGCGGTCTTATACCGACACTTACAAGTCCGAAGCGCAGCTGCTGTTCTCTACAAAAGCTGAGCGCGCGAGCGGCGATGCGAACGCCGTCATCGAGGCCAAGGCCTATACCGACGACTACAAGACCCAAGCCTCGCTGACCTTCGCCACGCAGGTCGCCATGGGGCAGGCCAACGCCGCGACCCTGTCGTCGGCGCAGTCCTATTCCGACGGCAAGCTCGCGACGGCCCTGAACACCGTCTACACGAAGGCGCAGACGGACAGCGCCCTCTCGACCACGCTTCAGCAGGCCCGATCGTATTCGGACGACAAGGCGGCCGAAGCCTCGCTGCTCTATTCGACGAAGACGGAACGGGCGAATGGCGACGCCTCGACGCTCCAGTCCGCGAAGTCGTACACCGACGACTACAAGTCGACGGCCGCTCTCACCTTCGCCACGCAATCCAGCCTCAACGGTGTCAGCGCCACGGCGGCCCTTGCCCTGTCCACGTCACAGGATGCGGCGAGCAAGCTGAACGAGGCGCGGATCCGGATTGTCGCGGATGCGCAGGGCGGACAGCCGGCGGTCGTCGAGATCGTGTCGTCCACGGGCGCGGGCAGCTACATCCGCCTGGGCGCCCAGCAGATCGGCTTCGGCGATAACACCGTCTTCGATGACGCGACCGACACGCTCCAGACCGTCATCAATGGGCGGCGGCGCGTCCTGGCGCTCGGCGCGCCGTTCGGACAGGGCGGCAACCTGATCGAGTGGTGGGGGCCGTCGAATATCGGCCTTGGCTCCATGACCACGGGCAACGGCGACAACGGGCGCATGACCGCCTCGCCCTACGTGTTCGACAACACCCTGGCGTCGGCCTTCAGCGCCTCGACCAACACCGGCTTCATCGGAGGCGCTCGAAATGGTGCGGGCCCTGTTCAGACCTCGAACTCGGTCACCGTCACGGTCTCGGGCGGCACGGCCGGCGCTACGATCCGCTGGGTCCGGCTCTCTGGGGACAGCCGCATCAATATGAACGATTCCACGGCCTTCACGACCGGGGCCTACGCGACCATCGGCGTCGGCGAGGTGATCAGCGCCTACTTCATGGGCGCGGTGACGAAGAGCGGAAAGTCCGCCGTCGTCTACGTCCAGGTCGATCTCAGCGACAACGGGACTTGAGGAGTTGCCCATGGCCGAACTGAATGACGCGCAATGGGTCGATGAGGTGATCGCCGTCGTCGCCGGTCTGCTCGATGGCAGCCTGACGCCGTCGCAAGCCGACGCGCGCCTGACGACGGCAACCGAGAACTGGCCTACGCGCACCCTGTCCAATGCCGACCTGGCTGCCCGCGTGAGCCGGTTCCTCGCGCGTCTGAATGGCTTGATCCTGACGAACGGGCCCCCGCCCTCGACGATGGGCGACCTGAACACCTTCGCCTACGACACGGCGAACGGCGCGCTTTACGGCCCGAAGACGGCCTCGGGCTGGGGCACGCCGGTTTCGCTGGTCGGTCCGGCCGGTCCCTCGCCGACGCTGGCAGTCGGCACCGTCGCTGCCGGGGCGGCGGGGTCAAACCCCGTGATAACGATGACCGGGCCTGCCTTAGCCCGCGTGCTCAACTTCACCATCCCGGCCGGCGCGACGGGCGGGACCGGGGCCACCCCGAACCTGACCATTGGTACGGTGACGACCGGCGCGGCGGGATCGTCTGCGTCCGCGACCATCACCGGCACCGCTGCGGCCCCCATTCTCAGCCTGACCATCCCGCGCGGAAACACCGGCAGCACGGGCGCGGATGCGACGATCACCGATGTGACCGTCTCGACCGGTGCGGCGGGATCAGCGGCGTCTGTTGTGGTCGGCGGCACACCCGGCGCCCGAACCCTGGCCTTCACCCTGCCGCGCGGCGATGTGGGCGCGACGCCAAACCTGACCATCGGCACGGTGTCCGAGGGCGCGGCCGCTGCAACCATTACCGGCACGGCAACGAACCCGGTGCTGAACCTGACTATCCCCAAGGGCAACACGGGCGCCACGCCTACCCTCTCGATCGGCACGGTGACGACGGGGACGGCCGGGTCGAATGCCGTCGTGACGATCACCGGCACAGCCGCCGCGCCGGTTCTGAACTTCACCCTGCCACGCGGCGCGGCTGGGGCCGGCTCCGGCGACATGATGGCCGCCAACAACCTGTCGGACCTGATTGACAAGGCGGCGGCGCGGATGAACCTCTCGGTCTATTCGAAGGCCGAAACCGATGCGGCGCTCGGCGGCAAGCAGGCCTCGCTCGGCTTCACGCCGGAGGACACGTCCAAGAAGGGGCAGGCCAACGGCTATGCAGGCCTTGGTTCGGATGGGAAGGTGCCCTCAGCCCAGCTGCCGGCCGCGCCGACTGTGCCTGTTAAGGCGACCGGGACCGCGCTGAGAGCAGCGACAAATGACACGGATTTCGTGACACCCAAGTCAGTCGCAGATGCCGCCGCTCTGGTCGCTCTGACGGACGCCGCCACCATCGCCGTCGATCTGGCGGCCGGGACGAACTTTACCGTCACCCTCGCCGGCAACCGCACGCTGGGCGCGCCGACAAACGGCAAGCCCGGCATGTCCGGCACGATCCTGATCAAGCAAGACGCCACGGGTTCGCGGACGCTGGCCTACAGCACCGCGTGGAAGCCGTTCGGATCGACGCCTGCTCTCTCCACGGCGGCAAGCGCGGTCGATCTGCTGACGTGGATCGTCGAGGACACCGGCAAGGTCCGCTTCACCCTGGCCAAGGGCGGGGCCGCCTGATGCTGCACATGCCCTGCTCAATGCTGTTCGAAAGCGCCGTGGCCAAGACGTATGCCGAGTTTCAAGCGCATATCGCGACGCTAACGGGGTCAACGCGAGCTTGGCAGACCAACGCGTCTATTGCCCCTGGTGCGTTTCGAACAACCGCGAACAATGCATCTCTATCATCTGCGGCTATGGGCGGCACGAGTTGGGCCTCTAACTACACAAACGGGTCCGCTCCTGCCCGGCTTTTGCAGCACGGCTTTAAGGATCAGCCGACATGGCAGGCTCAACGCGATGCTGGACTCGAAATATATGTCGAGATTACGTCGATCGGTAGCGGTGTAGCTACTGGGCTAAGCCGCAACGGATATACAAGCCTTGACGATTTTTCAGGAACAGCGGCCTTGAGACAACTCAAAAAGATCATTCGATGGGATTCCACGCTCAATAAGGCGTTCCAATCCGACCCATCAGTCGGCGGCGATGAAACGGAATACACATGGTCGTAAGCGAGAATAGCTTCGGCCTCGGGCCGGCCCCTTGCGCGTGGAGAGAATAATGCCCCTCACCCTCAACGACGCTCTCCTCGCCCCCGGTCATCCCTTCACGGTCGGCGACATCCAATATCCCGCGAACGTGCTGGACCTGTGGCCCCGCGCTGATCTGGAAGCGCTGGGGCTGGTGTGGGTCGATCCGCCGGCCGATCCCGAACCCACGCTGGAGGAGGCCAAGACCGCCGCCCGCGCCAGCGTCAGGGCCAAGCGCTGGGAGAGCCATATCGTCGTCACTTTCAACGGCGTGGCCTTCGCCTCTGACGACACGGCCGCCACGCGCCTCGTCGCCGCCATCAGCGCGCGCCAAATCGCCCAGGCCATGGGTCTGGAGGCCGCGACCGCCACGGCCGGCTGGGAAGCGAAAGACGGCGCCATGGTTCCAATGACGCTGAACGACCAGCGCGGCTTGCTGCTGGCGGGCGTGGCCAAGACGCAGGCCGCCTTCAACCGTCAGGCCGAGCTGATGGGCGAGATCGACGCCGCCGAAACGGTTGAAGCAGTCAACGCCATCGACCAGGACACCGGCTGGCCCGAATGAGCCGGTTCACGGCGGCGCAATACGACCTGACCGGCGAGACGAAGAACGGACGGCCGGTCGTGTGTCTGACCACGTCGCTGGACTATCATGTCGGCTTCCTTGGCTCGGGCTGGGTCATCACCGCTCCGGCTGGCTTCTGCTGCGATCTGGCCAGCCTGCCGATCTGGTTCGCGCGGACGAAGGCGGGGCGGCGGCTGGCGGATCTGATCGCGCGATCGGCCATCGTCCATGACCGGATGAGGCAGGACCGCAACTGGCCCAAGCTGCTGGGCGACTACGTCTTTCTCGAAGCCATGGGCGTCGATCGCGTGCCGCTGGGCTGGCGGCTGATCGCCTTCGCCGCCGTGCTGCTGAACTTCAACCGCGACTGATCAGAGGTCTTTCGCCGGGCCGTTGGGTTCGTCCGGCGCGCCATCGAGGTCTTTGTCCTCAAAGGAGCGGCGTCGGTTAAAGCCCTGGATGCCGTTCGACAGCGCGAACATCGCGCCGGCCAAAACCACAATGCCGATGAAGAACCAGATCATTCCCATGGCTCTGAAGCGTCCCGCCTGACCGCTCGGTTCCCTCCAGCCGCCCGACGGCTGTCTCACTACGGCCTGACCATCTGGAGGGGCGGACATGATTGACCCGCGCGAACTGCCCGCGTTTTGGGGCCTCTGCGGCGGCCTGCTGTCGGGGGCTGTAGGGCTGGTGACGGCCTATTCCGCCAAGGCGGGCAATCCGGTCGCCCAACGCCGCGCCTGGCTGCATCTAGGCCTCGGCATCATCGCCGGCCCGATCGTCGCCGAAGCGCTGACCCACGGCGTAATCCTCGCCGTCGTTCCGGTCCTCGACATGCGCGGCGTCTCGCTCGCGCTGGGCTGGATGGTGGCCAACGACCCGCGCGCCCTCTTCGACACCCTGACCCGCGTGGTGCGGGCCGTCTTCAACCAGGAGCCTCAGCGATGAACGCTCACGTGCTGATGGTGCTCTACACGGGCATCACCTTTGTCTCGGCTGGCGCATGCCTGCTGGAAATCTACCGCCTGCTCGGCAAGGCCTATGAGACGAAGGCTTCGGCCTCCCTGCTCTGGCGCAGCGTCCATTTCATCGGCGCGGTGATCCTGTTCGTCTACGGCTGCATGGTCCTGTTTCCCGGCAAGGCGCTCCAGGTCCAGCACATGAGCATCGGTCTGCCATTGGTCGGGACCGTGATCATCGTCGCCGCCCTTGCCTATCTCGACCACGTCATGGGCGAGCGCGAGCCGCCGCCCTGGAGCCATCAGTTCATCCAGCTCCTTGTTTTGCTCGGCATGGATGGGCTGTCGCGTCGAGCCGCCTTCCTGCTTCCGCCCGCCGCCGTCGATGACGGTGTTCCGCCTGACGACGACAGCAAACGCGGGCTTCGGCTTCTCGTTCTGAGCGGCGCCATTGCCGTCATCGCCGGGGTCGCTGGCTTCATACTCACCAACAGCGCCGGCGCCGCTTAGCGCAACCCTGCCGCCCGCGACTGAATCCGGTTCACCGGTCCCTTCCCTGCCCCATCAACTGAAAGGAGGACGCCCATGGCGATCCTGTTCAACCAGCGTGTCAAACACGGCGCCCTGGACTTCCATCCTGTGGCCTACGCCTTCGAAGACCCCGCGCACGCCGAGTATTTCAAGGCGGCGGGCTGGGCGGCCGACACCGACCAGGAGCCGGTGATGACCATCGGCGCTGACGAAATCCACATCGACCCGGAGACCACGTTCGGCTCGGGTGAGCGCAAGGGCGAGAAGGTTCTCGTCGAAACCCCCAGCGAGGAGGGCTGACCCATGGCCAAATACGCCAATCCTGACGTGATCGACGGCGCCCTGAACGTCATCAAGAACAACGCCACGCGCATGACGCTGTGCACGACGCAGCCGACGACCTTTGCCGAGGCCAACGCCACCTATTCGTTGGCGCAGGTCGCCATGGCTTCAGGCGACTTCACCCTGGCCAACGGGGACACGTCGGGCCGCAAGGTCACCGTCGCCGCCAAGTCGGGCGTGTCGGTCGCGACCAGCGGCACCGTGACCCATGCCGCGCTGCTGGACGTCACAAACTCCAAGCTGCTGTTCGTCACGACCACGCCGTCGACTGCGGTGGCCGGCGGAGGAACTGTCGATATCGGTTCCTGGAAAGACGAAATCCAAGCTCCGATCTAACCGAAGGAGGGTACATTGGCCGAAGTCGTCCAGATACTCTCTCCAGGCACGACATCCTGGACCCCGCCGGCCAATGTGACTTCGGTTGTTGTTCACGCTATTGGGCCGGGAGGAAATCCCCAACTTAAAGGAGGCGGCGGCGGCGGTGCATACGCTTCCGCCACCGTCAATGTCACACCTGGGACTGCTGTTTCAGTGCAAGTGCCGGCCGCAGGAGGCTCCGCGCCGACATGGTTCAAGGACACCTCGACGGTCCTCGCGGATTACGGCCGAAACACAACGAACAATACGGGCGGTGCGGCGGGCTTAGCCGCAAACTCAGTAGGGTCGACCACCTACGACGGTGGCGCGGGCGGCACAACCTCAACGAATGACGGTGGCGCGGGCGGCGGCGGCGCAGCGGGTCCAGGCGGCACCGGCAAAGCTGGCGGACGTGGTGGCGCGGGTGGGAGATCCGGCGGTGGTGGTGGCGCAAACGGCGGACTTTCCACGGCAGGGGTCAACGGTTCTTCTAGTGGACCGGGAATAGGCGGCGCCAATAGCGCAGGCGGCGGACGAGGATCAACCAGCGGTGGCAATGGATCTGATGGCGGCGGCGGCGGCGGCAATCTCACTGACCAGAGCGGCGGCAACGGCTCTCAGGAGACGGTCTGGGTTTCGACTATCGACGGCGCTACTGCGGGGCCTGGCGGCGGCGGCGGCGGCGGCGGTGCTACCAGCGGAACGGCAGGCGGCAATGGTGGCGGCTATGGCTCGGGTGGCGCTGGCTCGCCTACGACTCGAGGTGTCGGTAGACCTGGTCTAATCGTACTGGTCTACGACGACAATGGTGCTGCCGTCGCCGTCACCCCTAACTCGGGCAGCAGCGGACACACGGCATCCCAGCCCAGCGTGGCGGGTCGTTCTTCGGCCCCGCCCGGCTCCGTACAACACAGCCACACCACGACCCAGCCGACACTGGCCGCACGTAACATGGTGTCCCCAGATGGGGCGGTCAGCCAACACCTCTCGATCAGCCCCGTCCCGGCCGCTTATGCAGCCGTCACGCCTCACACTCCGCTTCACGAGCACATCGCCACTAGTCCAACGGCTGCATCACGAACCAATGTTGCTCCAGACGGCGCCATTAAAGGGCAGCTCGCGACCCCGGCCGCTCTCCTCTTCAGCACAAACATCCAGCCGGTCGGCGCAGCCCAGGGGCAAAGCAGCAGCGGCTCGTCCCTAACATCTCGCGCCACTGTGGCGCCCCAGACCGCTACGCAGGACCAAGGCGCCTCAACGGCGGCGCTGACACCGAGCGGGTCGATTGGCCTTCAGCCCGCAAGACAAGACCAAGCGGCAACCTCTGCGGCCGTGGTCTCGCGCACCGCTGTCGCCGTCGCCCCAACGACCAGCCGGCAAGGCGCCTCTGAACCAAACCTTGATGCGGCCGCCGCTGTCGCGGTCGAGGCGAGCGTATCGGGACAGGCTGCGACCCCGGCGCCCATCACTTCACATTCGGTTATCGCACCAGATGATGCCGGACAGGCCAGCCAGTCGTCCCTGCCCTCGGTCGTATCGCGAGGCGATCTTCCCCCTGTTCCGCCGGTCCGCCACGTCGTCCTGATCGGACGCCGCCGCACCGCATCTCTCACCGCCCGCGTCCGCTTCGCCTCGCTGACCGGCAGAACCCGAAAGATCATCCGATGAGCGGTTTGCTGACCTCCAACATCGAGCCGAAGTTCAGCGACGAGGTGATCGACTATCTGGTCCCTTGGACGGCCGACCTGGGCGAAGGCGAAAGCCTGACGGGGCCGATCACCGTGAAGACCACGAATGGGCTGGAAGCGGACGTGATGACCACGACTGACAATGTGACCCGGCTGCGGGTGTCAGACGGCAATGCCGGCTCTTGCCTGATCGATCTGACCTCTTCCACGACGTCCGGTCAGGTGCTGGGCATCCGGCTCAAGATCACGATCACCGCGCGATCCTAATCTCCTCAACGCGGCGTCAGCAAAACAACGATGAGACCAGCGACTGTGGCGGTTCCCAAGGCAATCAGGATGACGCCCCACGGGGTTTGATGCCATCCAGGCGTAACCTTGCGCCGGATTTCTGCAAGCAGCTCTTCAAGCTTCGCTTGGTGCTGCGGGTCATACCCGGGACCACCTCCAACGACGGCCATCACGTCCTCCCACGCCTTTGCTTTGCGGCCCGGCCGAAGATGTCCTCGCCCAGCCGGGCCGCCTGACACAGTTCGGGCATGAGCTGCGTCCTCAGCGGCTTAGCCGTGAAATCCACCCCCCACAATCTGGAGACTGACCATGCCGTATGTGCTGGGCGCGAAGTCGCGCGCCGAACTCAAGGGCGTTCACCCCAATCTTGTCCGAGTCGTCGAGCGGGCCATCCAGATCACAACGCAGGACTTCAGCGTTCACGACGGCTTGCGGACGGCCGAAGAGCAGAAAGCCTTGGTCGCATCGGGCGCGTCCCAGACCATGAACTCGATGCACCGGACCCAATCCGACGGTTTCGGCCATGCCGTGGACCTTGTGCCCTTCGTCAACGGCAAGATGCGCTGGGAATGGCCGGCCATCTATCCCATCGCCGCCGCCGTCTGGCAGGTCTCGCGCGAGCTTGGCGTGCCGATCCGCTGGGGCGGCGCCTGGATCAACATGGCCGACATCAAAACCGGCACGCCCGGCGCCATGAAAGCGGCTGTCGATGCCTATGGCGCGGCGCGGCGGAAGCAGGGCAAGGCGGCCTTCACGGATGGCCCTCACTTTGAGCTGGCCCGATGATTGCCGCCCTCGCCTTTCTCCGCTCGGTCCCGCGTCTTCTCAGCCCGACCGGCTGGCTTATCGTCGCCATGATCGCCGCCTTCGTCCTGACCGCCGCCTACTGTTCTTACAGGGGCGAACAGGGCGAGCGGGGCCGGCAGGCCGCCGCGACACAGAAGACCGAGGCAAAGGCGTCCAGCGCGCGGGAAACCGCTGCTGTCGAGGCCTCCGTCGAAACTCCCATCATCAACGCCCGCGAAAAGGATTTCTCCGATGCGGTCAACTCGCTCCCTGATGCTGTCCCTAGCGCTCGCCGCGTCCGTCTCGCTTGCGAGCGGCTGCGCCACCAAGGCGCCGCAGAGCGCCTTCTACCCGAGCCCTGCCGATCTGGCGGTTGAGCCGAAGCCGGTCCTGGCGCCCGAGGCGATCTATTCGGAGGCTGCGCTCGACGCCTACGACATCGCCATCGAGGCGCGGGGCGATCGGCTGGCGGCCCAGGTCGGGCGGCTCTGCCGGTTCTTCGACACCATGGGGATGCGGGGGCTGGATTGTCCGCCGCCGCTACGATCGGGCTAGGCAAAAAGAGGGATTATCCCACCTTTCAGCGTCGAGCCTCGGCTCCGCTATCGAGGCCGCTCCGGGAGACCGGGGCGGCTTTCGTCGTATTCCGCTCACAGGAACCGATGGTTACTGCTGGAGTTAACCGCAGCAGAGCCGGCTTATGAGGGTGGTGGCCCGGCAATATGCGCCACCCCGCTCGGTGGGCGGTCGATTACGTTCCCTGGGTGAGACCGCCCGCCCCAAGCGCCCTCGGTTCACGCCGGGGGCGTTTTGCTGTGACCGCCCGGTATCAAGCAGCCATGGCCTCGCGCCTGATCGTAATAGTCCGAGATCGAGAACCTGACCTGTAGGGCGGCGCCCTTCGACCCGCAGGCCTTGCAGGCCAAGTGATGCGCGACGAGCGGCAGAGACATCGACGTGTCCAGCCCGCGCGCCGTCTCGGCGGGCACATAGCCAGTGCGGCCACAGTTGCAGAACACGTCCAGGCCAATGCCGTCATCGACCCATGTGGAGATCGGCAGCATAGTCAGGCCTTCAGCGGGTAGACGTTATCGGCGCGGGTGACGCCCATGCAGTGATCGGCCCACGTCTCCATGAGCGGCCGACGCTTCTCGACGGCGGAACCCCGGCGATAGGCGCGCTCGACGGCAGAACCGACCTGATGGGCCAACGCCTCTTCGAGCAGCTCGCGCGGATAGTTGGTGCAGTCGCCGGCCCAATCACGGAACGCAGACCGGAAGCCGTGCGGGGTCGCGTCCTTGATCCCCATTTTTCGCATGACCATGGCAAGAGCCATGTCGGACAGCGGACCCTTTAGGCCTGGGAAGATCAGGCCCTGGCGCACGTCCGCGTCGATCGCGTTCAGCACGACAACGGCGGCAGAGGACAGCGGGACGCGATGCTCTCGGCCGGCCTTCATGCGCTCGGCTGGGATGATCCACGTCGTGCCTTTAATCTCGTCCCAGGTCGCCCCTCGCACCTCGCCGGATCTAGCGCCGGTCAGGACCAGGAACCTCAAAGCATCGGCGGATATGCTGTGGCGCCCGGATAGTTGCTCAAGAAAGGCCGGGACATCTTGATAGGCCATCGCGGCGTGGTGGCCCTGCTCCTTCCTGACCCTCGGCAGCATCCGCGCCATATGGCCGCGCCAGCGCGCCGGGTTCTCGCCTTCCCGAAGGCCGCGCACCGTGGCGGCATCGAGGACCATTTCAATACGAGACCGGACGCGACGGGCCGTCTCTGGTTTCGCCGTCCATATCTCGCGCAGAGCCCTCAGGACCATTTCGGTGTCAACGGCGCTGACCTCGGCCTTCCAGATGGCGGCGGCGTGCTGGGTCAGGGACGCTTCCCATTGCGGGCGCTGCTTTGGGGACTTCCAGCCCTTCTCCAGACCATCCATCAGATCGGCGGCGACGGCTGAAAAGGTGGTGTCCGGTTTCGGAGCGTTCGCCTTGCGCCTCGCCTCGATAGGGTCGATCCCAGCTTTGATCTCGGCTCGCACCTTATCGGCAGCCGCGCGGGCGTCGGTCAGCTTGACGGCCTCAAGGCTCCCAAGGCCCATCTCTCGCCGGCGTCCGGCTCGATAGAAAATATAGACCCAGCGCCGCGATCCGGTCTGATCTATCCGCAGATAGAGTCCGGCCCCATCCGCGAAGAGCCCAGGCTCGCGCATCCCCGGCACCTTCTTGCCGTTCAGTCTGTTTACGTCGCGCGCCATGGCCTCTCCAGAACGTAAGGAGAACATACGCCGACGACAGAAGCGGTCGCCACCCTAAGCTCGCCCTAAGTCCCGCCCTAAGATGAGCGGTTCGCGTCCCGTCCAGCGATGACGGGCTTGAGGCGCAAATCCTTGCGCAGCGGGGCGCTGGGTTGGCAAGCGGTGACATTGGAGGGCGTGGGTGTGGCGGACAGAGAGGGATTCGAACCCTCGGTAGGCTTTCACCTACACACGCTTTCCAAGCGTGCGCGATCGACCACTCCGCCACCTGTCCGTTTCACGCTGCGTCTTGCGCGCCGCCGGAGGTCGATCCGGCGGGAGGCGGGCCTGATAGAACACCCTCGCCCCCTCGGCAAGCGCCTCTCGCATCCCCATATGGACTTCAACGCCATTTTCCGATGAGAGAGCCGCAAATGCTGTTCAAGAAGACTGCCGAAATGCCCACGCCCGAGACCGCCCTGCCCGGCCGCGCCGAGCCGCTGGACACCGATGTGAACCACTATGTCAGCGGCAACCCGCTGAAAGGGCCCTATCCCGACGGTTTCCAGACCGCCATCTTCGGCATGGGCTGTTTCTGGGGCGTGGAGCGCATCTTCTGGCAGTTGCCGGGCGTCTGGGTGACCTCGGCCGGCTATTCCGGCGGCATCACGCCCAACCCGACCTATGAGGAGACCTGCACCGGCCGGACGGGTCATACCGAGGTGGTGAAGGTCGTGTTCGACCCGAGCGTCATCACCTACGCCGAACTGCTGAAGGCCTTCTGGGAGAACCACGACCCGACCCAGGGCATGCGCCAGGGCAACGACATCGGCACCACCTATCGCTCGGCCATCTACACGCTGAACGCCGAGCAGCAGGCGGAGGCGGAAGCCTCTCGCGACGCCTATCAGGCCGCCCTGACCCAGGCCGGGCGCGGGACGATCACCACCGAGATCGAGCCGGCGGGCGACTATTTCTACGCCGAAGGCTATCACCAGGGCTATCTGGCCAAGAACCCAGCCGGATACTGCGGCATCGGCGGGACCGGCGTGGTCTGCCCCATCGGGGTCGGCGTCGACGCCTGACCCCTGCGACGGCCGCCGGGTTTCAACCGGCGGCCAGTCGGCCTATGGATCGGCGAAAATGGGAGCGCTCATGTCCGCCTTCGTCCATCCTGACGAGATCCGCAGCCGGTTTTCGGCCGCCCTGTCCGCCATGTACCGGGCCGAGGTGCCGCAATACGGCGACCTGCTGACGCTGGTGGCGGACATCAATGCGCAAACGTTGAAGGCCGATGCCGGCAGCGCCGACCGGCTGGCGGCGTCCGGCGAACTGGCGCGTTTGTCGGAGGAACGCCACGGCGCTATCCGCGTCGGCACGGCCGATGAACTGGCCACGATCGCGCGCGCCTTTGCGGTGATGGGGATGGAGCCGGTCAGCTATTACAACCTGGCCCCCGCCGGGGTGCCGGTCCATTCGACCGCCTTCCGCCCCGTCGATCCGGCGGCCCTGGCGCGCAATCCGTTCCGGGTCTTCACCTCGCTGCTGCGGCTGGAATTGATCGAGGACGACGCCTTGCGCGCGGAGGCGGCCGAGACGCTGGCCCGCCGCGACATCTTCACCCCCGGCGCGCGTGAACTGATCGAGACGGCGGAGGCCGCCGGCGGTCTGGACGAGGCTCAGGCCGATCGTTTCGTGTCCGAACTGCTGGAGACCTTCCGCTGGCACGCCCAGGCGACCGTCAGCGCCGAGACCTACGAACGGCTGGTCGCCGCCCACCGACTGATCGCCGATGTGGTCAGTTTCAAGGGGCCGCACATCAACCATCTGACGCCGCGCACGCTGGATATCGATGCGGCCCAGGCCGCCATGCCCGCACGCGGCATCAGCCCGAAGGAAACCATCGAGGGTCCGCCTGCCCGCGCCTGTCCGATCCTGCTGCGCCAGACCAGCTTCAAGGCGTTGCAAGAAGCCATCACCTTCCCCGGCGCCGACGGCCCCACGGCGGGCGCCCACACCGCCCGCTTTGGCGAGATCGAACAGCGCGGCTGCGCCCTGACCCCCTCCGGTCGGGCCCTGTATGACGAGGCCCTGGCGAAGAAGGACTTCTCCGCCCTGCCCGACGACTGGGACGCGCTGCGCCGCGCCGACTTGGCCTGGTTCCGTTATCGCGCGACGTCTGAGGGGCTCGCCGCCCGCGCCGAGACCCCCGATCTGGACGCCTTGATCGCCTCGGGCCATGTCGTCGCCGAACCCATCACCTACGAAGACTTCCTGCCTGTCAGCGCCGCCGGCATCTTCCAGTCCAACCTGGGATCGGAGGCCCGCGAAACCGCCTATGCCGTCGATCCCGCCAAGGCCGATTTCGAACAGGCGTTGGGCCGCTCGGTCCAAGACGAGATGGCCCTGTACCGCGCTGAACAGGACGCCTCGATCACAGCGACGCTGAAGGCCTTGGGCCTGACGGAGACGGTCTAGTCCGTTCAACCGGATGCGGGGCTGACGGCGCCCCGCGTCCATCCGACGTCTTGCCTGATGCGCAGACGCGGATCATAGACGCGGCCGTGAACCCGTCCGCTTCCCCGACCCAGCGCCGTTACGATCTCGACTGGATCCGGGTCGGCGCCTTCGGCCTGCTGATCCTGTATCATGTCGGCTTGGTTTACGGGGTCTACGATTGGCACATCCACAGCGCCCACACCTTCGAGTGGATGCGTGAGGCGATCCTGGTCACCAATCCCTGGCGGCTGACCCTGCTGTTTCTGGTGTCCGGCGCCGCCCTGCGGTTCATGACCTTCCGGCGCACCCCGAGCGAGGTCGCTCGCGCCCGGTTCGAGCGGCTGGTCCCGCCCCTGATCTTCGGCGCCCTGGTTCTGGTGCCGATCCAGTCCTGGATCGAGTCGATGGACAAGGGCGGTTGGCCCGGCGGCGTCGCCGGCTTCGTCGCCTGGCTGGGTCATGAGTTCGGCTGGAGCGGTCTCGTCGACGGCGTGCCGGTCAACCATCTGTGGTTCATCGTCTATATCGCCGTCTACAGCCTGGTCGCCGTCGTCCTGTGGCGTCAGCCCGGCCTGATCGACCGACTGGGCAATGGGCTGGAAAAGGCGCTGACAGGCCCGCGTCTGCTGATCCTGCCGATCCTCTATCTCTTCGCCATCCGGTGGCTGCTTTTTCCCTGGTTCGGCCTGACTAACACCCTGCACAACGACTGGTACAATCACGCCCTGTCGCTGGTCGCCTTCCTGTTCGGCTTCAGCATCGTGGGGCGTGAAAGCTTGTGGCGCACGATGGAGCGGTATCGCTGGATCGCCTTGGCCCTGGCGGCCGTCGCCCTGCCGATCATGATGGTCCAGGTCTGGCATCCCGGCGCGCGCGCCTTCTGGGGCGTGCCCAAGGCCGCCGTTTACGGCGTCGACCAATGGGCGGTGATCGTCGCCATCCTGGGCTTCGGCTATCGCCATCTGCGCGACCGGGGCGGCCCTGCACTCAACTATCTGACGCAGGCGACCTTTCCCCTCTATCTAGCGCACCAGACGGTGCTGGTCGCGGCCGTCTGGATCATCCGCCCGGCGAATCTGCCGGCGCCGGTCGAACTGCTGTCCCTGATCGCCGTCACCTTCGTCGGCAGCCTGGCGATCTATGAGGTCGTGCGTCGAATCCCGGCCATTCGCCCGCTGTGGGGGCTGAAGCCGCTGGACAGCAGGCCCTGGCCGCTGGACCTTCAGGCCCTGCTGAAGCCGCAGGTTCGCTATCACCGCCGTCGTCGGCTGCTGGGCGTGGGCGTCGCCGCGCCGCTTCTGGCCCTGACGGTCGTCGTCGTCGCCATCCTGGCCTACCCCGGCTTCAACAATGCGACCCAGTATCTCAGCGAACTGGGCGGGGCGACGGCCAAGGCGCCGATTATCTTCAACGGCGGGGTTTTCGTGGCCGGCGTCATGGCCGGGTTGGCGGGGATCGGCTTCGGTCTGTCCATCTACGCCCTGACCGGCGCGCGGGTCGCGGCTTGGGTCATCGCCGTCGTCTTCATCCTGGCCGGCGGCGGCATGTCGGCCTCGACCCTGTGGCCCTGGCCCGATCCACGCCACATGATCATCAACCTGGCCCTGGGCATCCAGTTGGCGCCGATGCTGCTACTGTGGGGGTTGGCCAAACGCCGGGACGTGCCGCGCCTGAAGCTCTTCCTCGTCGTCACCTTCGTCGTCATGGCGATCCTGACGGTCCTGACCAAGCACCTCGTCTTCCCCGGCACCGTCAACGACGCCAATGTCGGCTGGTGGGAGCGTCTCTACGCCATCGTCCTGGTCTGCTGGGTGGGGGTTGCAGCCTGGGTCCTAGACCGTAAACTGCTGTCGGTCGCCACGGAGTCGCCGCACGGCCGCCCGGCTTCCGCCTCGTTCGACGTTCCGGCCTGACTTCACCCCCACATTTTTTGGTTTCATCAACATTGCGTGATTGAAAATCGCGCGAATGTGATCGATTATGCAGGTCGTGTTGCAGTGCAGCACTCCACGTCGTCCCCAGCCCTCGGGACGACATTCGGTTCACTCGGGGGCGTCCAGAGCGGCATGAACAAGCTGGCGATCCGGCCTGTCGAACAGGCTGAAATCGAGACGACGATCCACGGCGCGCAAACGCCTAGCTGGTCGTGGCTGCCCGACGAGGCGCCGCTGGCCATGCCGGTTCAGTCCCTGTCCGCGCCCGACGCCGTCGCCGACGTGATGCCCCCGACCTCGCCGCGCACGGTTGCGACGCGCCGCCTGGCCCTGCTGGCCGGCACCATCGTCCTGACCGGCCTGTCGGCCATCACGCCCTTCTACCTCTATGCCCGCAAGGGTTGGGACGGCACCGAGATCCTGGCCTTCAGCCTGTTCATGGTCCTGATCACCGCCATCTCCTGCTGGTTCGTCAGCGGCCTGATGGGCCTGTTCGTCATGCTGCGCGGCAAGGATCAGGCGGACCTCGCCTTCTCGCCGCATCCGCCGATGCCGCGCACCCGCACGGCCCTGCTGATGCCGCTGTACAACGAGGACGCCCGTTCGTCCTTCGCGCGCCTGTCCCAGATCGATTCTTGCCTGGCGCGTCTGGGCGCCTCGTCGGCCTTCGACATCTTCGTGCTCAGCGATTCGACCAAGGAAGACGCCGCCGCCGCCGAGCGTTCGGTGTTCCAATCGTTCCGCATGGCCGCCAACTCCAAGGCCTTCTACCGTCGCCGCACCGACAATGCCGAACGCAAGGCCGGCAACCTGGCCGAATGGGTCCGTCGTTTCGGCGGCGCCTATGAGAACATGATCGTCCTGGACGCCGACAGCACCATGGCCGGCGAGACCCTGCTGCGCATGGTCGACGCCATGGAGCGCAATCCGGGCGTCGGCCTGATCCAGACCGCCCCGGTCATCATCAAGGCCCGCACCATCTTCGCGCGCGTGTCCCAATATTCGGTGCGCCTGTACGGCCGCGTCGCCGCTGCCGGTCTGGCCTACTGGACCGGTTCGGAATCCAGCTACTGGGGCCACAACGCCATCATCCGCACGCGCGCCTTCGCCGCCTGCTGCGGCCTGCCGCACCTGAAGGGCAGGAAGCCCTTCGGCGGCCACATCATGAGCCACGACGTGGTCGAGGCCGCCCTGATGCGCCGCGCCGGCTGGGCCGTCCACGTCACCGCCTCGCTCGACGGATCGTGGGAAGAGACCCCGCCGTCGATCACCGACTTCATCCGCCGCGACCACCGCTGGTTCCAAGGCAACCTGCAGCACCTGGGCCTGATCACGGCCAAGGGCCTGTCGCCGATGAATCGCCTACAGCTGCTGATGGGCTGCATGGCCTATCTGTCGTCGCCTCTGTGGCTGGCGTCGCTGATGGTCGGCCTGTTCATCCAAATGTTCTATCCGGTCGACTGGACCAGCTTCTTCTACATCTTGAACCCCCAGTTCACGCCCTTCATGCTGGCCTCGTTCCTGTCCGGCGTGCTGCTGATCGGGCCCAAGTTCATGGGCGCCGCCCTGGTCCTCAGCCGTCCGGCCGAGCTGCGCGCCTTCGGCGGCCGCCGAGCCATCGCCAAGGGCATGGCGGCCGAGATCGCCCTGTCCGCCATCCTGGCCCCCATCCTGATGGTCGCCAACACCAAGGCCTTCATCCAGATCGTCTCGGGCCACGACACCGGCTGGTCGACCCAGCAGCGCGAGGCCGACGGCCTGGCCTGGTCGGACGCTTTCCGCGCCATGCGCTGGCAGATGATCGCCGGCGTCGGCTTCCTGATTCCGCTGGCGGTTCGTCCCGACCTGGCCACCTGGTTCGCCCCGATCGTCCTGCCGCTGCTGCTGGCCGCGCCGATCACCGTCTGGACCTCTCGCGTCCGCTCGGGCGACAAGCTGGCGGCCAAGGGCTATCTGGTCACCCCGGTTCAGGACGGTGTCAGCGTTTCGCCGGCCGTCCTGCACACGCCTCGCTCGCCGCTGCGTGCGGTCGCCGGCGGCGTCCTGGCCCCCGTCGCTGCGCCTGCGATGGTCCCGGCCCGCGCGCCCGAGCGGTAATCGACCGATGCGTGGCGGCCACAGTGTCGCCACAACCGTTACAGCAACGCTCGACGTCAATCTCGATCGGCCGCACTCTGTCCCCTGACCTTTGCGGGGAGACCTGATTCCATGGCCAAATCCACCGGTTCCGACGCCAAGCCTGACCTGCGGCTCGTCGCGGCCGAGGCCGAGATTTACGACCTGATGAAAGCGCCCGAAACCACCGCCGATCGCGTCAAACGCCTTCAGCTCGAAGCCCACGCCCTGGCGCTGGAAGAGATCGAAGGTCTGGAAAAGCTGCTGCTGGAAGCCGCCGCCAAGGCCAAGGCCATCGCGGACGGCGGCGACGCCTATCCCGTGGGCGCCCGCGAGATCGCCTCGCGTCTCGCCGCCGATCTGCCGACCAAGGCCGAGACCATCAAGACCATCGTCAACCGCGTCGGCTGAAAGCCGAAGCTGAGCCGTCGGAACGACCCGCCCGCCCGTCCGCTTTCCTGAAGAACCCATCTTCAGGAGACGACATCCATGGACGACCGGACCCACGCGCGCGCCGAAGACATCGCCGATCAGGGACGCGCCATCCAGCGCGACATCGACGCCAAGGACAAGACGTCCGGCGAAGACAAACCCTCCGGCGCGATGCAGGCCGGCGCCCGCCCCTACCCCGAACCGCCCTTCCCCAAACAGCACCAGACCAAGCCGGGCGACGAGGCCGCGCTGGATCCCGCACCCCTTTATGATGCGCCCTTCTGGAAGGGGTCGGGCAAGCTGGACGGGTTCGCCGCCCTGATCACCGGCGCGGATTCCGGCATCGGCCGTTCGGTCGCCGTCCTGTTCGCGCGCGAGGGCTGCGACGTGGTCATCTGCCATCTGGACGAGGACGCCGACGCCGAGACCACCAAGGCCGCTGTCGAGGCCGAGGGTCGCCGCGCCGTTGTTTTGAAGGGCGATGTCTCCGATCCCGCCTTCGCCGAGATGGCGGTCAAGGCCACGCTCGACGCCTTCGGCCGCCTGGATGTCCTGGTCCCCAACGCCGCCTTCCAGGAACACGTCCCCGCCTTCGAGGACCTGACTTACGAGCATTTCGACCGCACGCTGAAGACCAACCTCTACGGCTATTTCAACATGACCAAGGCGGCGGTCCCGCACATGAAGGCCGGCGGCGCCATCGTGATGACCGGCTCGGTCACCGGTCTGATGGGCAATAAGGATCTGCTGGACTATTCGCTGACCAAGGGCGGCATCCACGCCTATGCGCGTTCGCTGGGCACGCATCTGGCGCCGCGCGGCATCCGGGTGAACGTCGTAGCGCCCGGCCCGGTCTGGACCCCGCTGAACCCCGCCGACAAGGATGCCGAGGCGACCTCGAAGTTCGGCGCCGACACGGTGATGAAACGCCCGGCCCAGCCCGAGGAGATCGCGCCCGCCTACGTCTTTCTGGCCTCGCCCCAGATGTCCAGCTTCATCACCGGCGAGATCCTGCCGATCATCGGCGGCTACGCCGGCGGCTGAACCGAAACCGCCGCCCTGCAATCGCGGGGCGGCGGCATTTTCTTAGGCCAAGACGTCGTCGTAATCCGGATGCCGCTTGTGCCAGGCCACGGCGTAGCTGCAGCGCGGAAACAGCTTCAGGCCGGTGTGGCGCGCATGGTCGGCCAGGGACTGCATGAACCGCCCCGCCGCGCCTGATCCGCGCAGAGACGGCTCGGCCTCGACATGCAAGATGATCCGCGCATCGCCCTTCACGGCATAGTCGGCCCAGACCAGACCCGCGCCCTTGTCGTCGTCGAACGCCTGTTCGAACCGGTTGCCGCCTTCGACGTCCTTGAACTGTCCCATCGGATTCTCCTTTGACGGATCAACCGCCAAGGCCGCCGGGACGTTCCGTCAGCGTCAAATTGGCTTGTCGTTCAGCAGGTTCAGCAGGCCGATCACGCTCTTGATCGTGAACCAGACACTCAGCAGGAACCAGACCAGCAGGAACAGCAGCAGGAACGGAATGCCGATCAACACGAACGACGCCAAGGCGCTGACGAAGATCCCGACCCAGGCCGCAATGGTCCACCAGAAGACCGACCAGAATAGCCGGATCTGCGCCTCGATATGCTGACGCGCCAGGCCCGTCGCCGTCCCGCGCGTCACATAGGACACCACCAGCCCGATCAGAACCAGCACATTGGCGCTGGGGATCGACAGGATGAACAGGGCCCAGGCGATCAGCGCCCCGACCTTGCCCTCGGACGGCTGCCCGGCGATGAAATTGGGTTCGTTCGTCATCGTCGGTCCTTCAGAACAACAGGCTGCGGGGGTGGGGAACGGCTTGTCCGCTCTTCAGTTTCAGCACCCCGAACGCGCCGCGCGCCAAGACCCAGATCGCCAGGGCGAACAGCACCAGCACGCCGATGTTGACCACGATCAGAAGGGCCCCGACCACCGCCGCCCCGACCGCGCCCACGATGGTGCGTTGCTGATAGACGGCGTGGCTGTGCTCCAGCTGATCCGTCGCCCCGTCGCGCCGCATCACCGCCAACAGAGCCACCAGGCACGATACGCCCAGCGTCGGCACGGCCAGCAGGATCAGAACATAGACGGCATACAGCCGCATCGGCACGACCGGTCCTTCACGGCGCGGCGCGGTCTCGGCCGTCAGACGCTGGCGCACTGCGCGCACGGCCGGCGCCGGTTCGGCCTCGACAGGTTTCGCCTCGGACCGGGGCGGAAACGGCGCCGTCGGCCGGGTCACAGGCCCGGACCGATCGAAGGGCCCTGGCGCCAATTCGGGCGGGTCGAACAGGTCCGGTTCGCGCTCGTCTGTGGGAAACGGCTCCGGCTGGCGCTCACGCGCACGGCCCGCCAGCGACGCGGGCGAGACGAAGCCGACCTCGGCGTCATGATCGTGGTCGTGATCGCGGGGCGCTGCTGGGTCTTTCGGATCGCCGGGTTCGGACATGAACAACGCTTCTGTCACGCCGGACGCCCGGCTGGAATTTGCCGACGACAATGGCGGTCGGCGCGGCGCGAAGCAACCGCCCTTACCGCCCCAGCACGATCTCGCAGCCCGGCGCCGCCACCGCCGCCAGGGCGCCCGGCTTTTCGATCCGCACCGTGGCCCGCTGCACGCGGCCGTCCTCCAGGCACGCCCGCGCCAGCCGTTCGGCGAAGGTCTCGACCAGCCCCACATGCCCCTCGGCGGCGATGGCGCGCGCGGCGTCCGCCACGGTCTCATAGTTCATGGTGTCGCCCAGCCGCTCGATGGGGCGCGGCGCCAGCTCCAGCGTCACATCGATCACCAGCCGCTGCAGCCGCCCCTGCTCGTGATCATAGACCCCGATCCCGGCCTCGACCTCCAGCCCGCGCACGAACACGCTCAGCCGCTCGAATCGCAGCGGATCGTCCGCCGGAACCGGCGTCGCCAGAGGAGAGGAAACCACGCGCTACTCCTGGATGTCGGGGGTGCGCCAGGCCAGGTGCTGGCCCCCGTCGACGGCGATCATCTGGCCCGTGACCATCCGGGCGTCAATCAGCCACAGCACCGCCTCGGCCACCGCCTCGGGGCTGCCGGGCGTTTCCAGCAGGGTGGCGCGCGCCTCGGCGGCGAATTCTTCGGTCGTCTGGTGGATGGACGGCAGGGTCGGCCCCGGCCCCACCCCATTGACCCGGATGCCGGGCGCCAGCGCCTGGGCCAGGGTCTGCGTCGCCCACCACAGGCCGTTCCGCGACAGGCTGTAGGAGAAGAAGCGCGGATCCGGCTTCAGCACCTTCTGGTCCAGCAGATTGACGATGGCCCCCTCGACGGCTTGTGCCGCGAACGCCTCGGCCAGCACGATCGGCGCCCTCAGATTGGTGCCGAGATGCAGGTCCCAGCTGTCGCGCGTCAGCGCCCCGATCCGGTCGTCCTCGAACACCGAGGCGTTGTTGACCAGCACGCTGACCGGCCCCAGCGCCTCGACCGCCGCCGGGATCAGCGCCCGCACCCTGGCCTCGTCCGTCAGGTCCGCCTGCAACAGGCACGCGCGCCGCCCCAGGCCCGCGATCTCGTCGGCCAGGGTCCGGGCGTCGTCGCCCGACGCATGATGATGGATCGCCACGTCGAACCCGGCCGCAGCCAGCTTCAGACAGATGGCCCGCCCGATCCGCCGCGCCCCGCCCGTGACCAGGGCGACGCCCCGCTCAGAGCGAGCAGCCGCCTCAGTCAACCCGACCGAACTCGAACACGTTGAACGCCGCCAGAACGGCGATGAAGCCGAAGATGATGCCGAGAGCCAGCATGGAATGCTCCTGTTGTCCGTCTTGGCTTAGTGCGGGATGGGGCGGGGTTCAAGCCGAACGACAACCGGACCCGATCTTCGTCGCCCCGCGAGACGCAAAAGAAAAGGCGGCCGGAACGCTTCCGGCCGCCGCAGATGAGGTTTGAAGTCAGGCCGGGCGTCGACGGCAAGCCGCGACGCCCGCTCCGACATCCATCAGAAGGTGTAGCGAACACCCAGATAGGCACGACGCGGTTGAACCCACGCATTGGCTTCGCCGAAGGCGTACTGACCGCTGCCCGCGACCAGCTTCTGCTCGGCGGTAGCGGCTTGGTTGTCCAGGATATTGAAGATGTCCAGGAACAGTTCGGCGTTTCCGATCGGCAACGGCCGCTGATAGCGGAAGCGCATATCAAAGGTGTAATACGACGGACCCGTCGCCGAGCCGACGTTGTTCGGCAGAACGAAGGTGTCCTGCACCCCGCCGGACGTCGAGCCGTTGTCCATCAGCGGCAGATAGCGACCGCTGATCAACTGCGCCGGCGTATAGAGCGCGCCGCTGTTCCAGTTGAAGACGCCCGACACCTGCAGACCGAAGTTGAAGTCGTACGAGGCATAGGCCTTGAACTGGTGTTCGATATTGCCGGGTTGCGGTCCGTACATGTTCGGCGCGCGGGGGTCGAGCGCGATCCAGTCGCCCTGGAAGTCGGCGTTGGAGTCGGAGTTCGAGTTCCCTTCGGCCTTGTTATACGTATAGGACGCCTGCCCTTGCCAGTTGTCGGTCTTGAACTTGGTGACCGTGACTTCGAAGCCGGTGTAGTTGCGCTCTCCGCCCGGCAGCGTACCGATGACATAGTTCGAGTTCGGCTTGGACGCGTAGCCGAAGTATGAATACGGCAGATAGTAGAACGATCCCGGATAGGCGTAACCGAAGGGCGCCGTGGCGGCCGTCAGCGTCGGGTCGGAATACAGCGTCAGATCGAAGTCTTCCAGGATGTCGCGCGTCTCACGACGCGTCACCGTCGCGGTCAGACCGACGCTGGAGCCCAAGGTAGTCGATGCGCCAAGCATGAACTCATCGGTGTAAGGCGTCTTGGTCGCTGGCGAGAACAGGGCGTCCGGCGTGGTCGCGCCGCCACGGGTCCGGAAAGTGACCCAGGTGCCGTTGATGTTGATCTGCTCTTCATCGACCGGTCCCGTCAGGGCGCCTGCGAAGTCCGACATGTTGTTGCGGATGGGGTCGTAATAGCGGCCCGCGAAACCGAACACCTTCGAACGACCGTCTCCGAGCACGTCATAGACGACACTCAGACGCGGCGCATATTCCCAGTCGAAGGTCGCCGTCTTGGAGCCGTCCGAGGCGAAATGCTCCCACTTCTCGGCCCGCACGCCCGCATTGATGGTCAACTGATTAAGGGTCCAGGTGTCCTGCAGATACAGGCTCTGGCCTTCGCTCTTGACCTCGTAAGGCGCGCTGATGGTGCGCAGGGCCCGATAGACGTTGACGTTGCCGTAGGGCGCGCCGGCCGTGTTCGTGAAGCGATAGGCGTTCAATTCAGCCTGGGAGACAGTGCCGTCCAGGTTGGTGTCGACCGCCGCACGCGCCGTGGCGTTACCCTGGATCGCGGCCAGAACTCGCGCATTGTCGGCCTGCACGATCGCACGACCGGTCCATGCGTTCGCGCCGCTGGCTGTCGTGTAATCGAGGTAGGTGGTGCCCGAATAGATCGGAGCCAGCGACTGATAGGTCACGCCGCCCGGAACAGTCCCGTTTTCCTCATACACGTTCTCGGTGTTGATATAGCCGCCCTTGAAGGTGTGGCTGCCGAAGGCGGTGTCGAGATAGTATTCGAAGTTCAGGCCGAACTCGTCGCGATTGCGATGCGTTTCCAGATTCGAACCTGCGCCACCCAGTTGACGCTGAGCTAGGGTCGATCCAGCCGAGTTCCGGAAGGTGACGGTATCACGCACCGACTGGTCCGCAGCGCTCGTCGTGACTTCGCCTTCGTGACGGAACCAATAGGCGCCCAGTTGCAGGTCGCCCCAGGTCCGGCCGTATTCGACCTTATAGTTCTTGCCCCCCTGCTCCTGCGCCACATCGCGATTATTCAAGGTCGCCGAAGAGTTGGAGCCGCTGATGCTGGTCGGATCATCGAAATAGCTGGCCGTCAGACGGTCGTCGTCCGTGATCTGCCAGGTCAGCTTGCCGAAGGTGTATTCGGCGTCATTGGTGACGGTGCGCAGCACATTGCCGCTGTTAACGTCCAGAACCTCGTCTTCACGGTGCGATTTTTTGTACGAGCCATAGAACCACAGACGGTCGCGGATGATGGGTCCGCCCAGGGTCGCGGCGGTGTCATAGGTAGAGAAACCGCCCGAAGTAGTGTGCTCGTCTTTGGCCACCAGTCCATCATTCTGGAAGTAATAGTTCAGCGAGCCGTGGAAATCGTTGCCGCCCGATTTGGTGACGACACGCGAGATCAGACCGGAACCACCAGCATATTCGGCGGGCACGCCGCTGACGATGACCTGCTGCTCCTGAATGATTTCGGAGTTGAAGTTGGACCCGAACGTCCCGGTCGACGGGTCGGTCACGTCCACCCCGTCCAGATAGTAGACGTTGTCGGTCGACGAACCGGTCGCGCCGCCGATGTCCGAATAGTTGATCCCGGAACGCGAGGAGGGGTTCCCGCTGCTTGACGGCTTAACGCCGGGAACCAACTGCAGATAGCTTTGATAGCTGCGTCCCGTCGGCAGCGAATCCACCACGCCCAAGGTCAGCGTCGTTCCAACCGTCGC
>NZ_DAMBJX010000005.1:52534-65961 GCF_032067225.1 Brevundimonas vesicularis
ACGTCCACCGAGGCCAGGGATGTACCGGTCACGACGATATCGCCCAGTGTCGAGACGTCGCTCCCCGTCAGTGAATAGCCGATCGACCGTTCCTGTCCGCTCACCACGGCCACATTACTGGCAGTGAAGGAATCATATCCCGAGGCCACCACAGCGACTGAGTAGTTGAGCGCGGGGTCCAGGCCGGACAGTCGCACAAAACCGCTCGCATCCGTCACACCAGTCTTGGTGACTAGGCTGCTAGGCGAGCTGACCGTGACCGTTGCTCCGGGAACCGGCTGACCGCCCGTCTGCACGGAAATGCGAAGCGCGCCCGTCTGAGACTGCGCGTGCGCCACGCTCGGCACAACGACCAGCGACATGACGGGAATCGCGGCCAGCAAGGCGCCGCCTACGACGGTGCTGGCCAAAAGGCGTTGACGGATACTGCGACTGTTCAAAACGAACCCCTCCTTGAAAAGAGCCCGACGACCGATCGACATCCCCATGCCGATGGGCGCCCGACGCACACCCAGGGCGGGTGTGATGACAGGGAGCCTAAGCAGACGCGCCGCGTTCGCCACGATTATTACACGGTCGTCATAAAACAGCGTCACGTCGTGCCAATATTGCCACGCATAAGCCACACTTCGTATTGCGACGTTATAACGATTGATTTTCGGCAATGGTTTGCGACGCCAAATGGATACGTTAGGGCTCGAACACGCCGAATTTTCATAGAGTTGACCCACCCATGACCTGGCGCATTCACGTCGAACCCTTCACTCGTCCGCTTTTCTTCGCCTGGTCGCGGCTGACGCGGGGCAAGACATTGGGCGTGCGGGCGGTGGCGGTGGATGCGCTGGGGCGGGTGCTGATGGTGCGGCACACCTATCTCAAGGGCTGGTGGTTGCCGGGCGGCGGGGTGGATCGGGGCGAGACGACGCACGCCGCCGTGGTGCGCGAACTGCGCGAAGAGGCCGGTCTGGTCGCGCGCGGGGCTCCGCGCCTGATCTCGATCCACTCCAACGAGCGGTTCTTTCCCGGCGATCACGTCGCCGTCTTCCGCACCGACGCCTTCGATGTGGGCGAGCGCATCAGCCACGGCGAGATCGCCGAGATCGGCTGGTTCTCGCCCTACGCCTTGCCGGACGATGTGAACCGGGGCTGTGGCGCGCGCCTGGCCGAAATCTTCGACGGCGCCCCGGTCGATCCGGACTGGTGAGAGACGTCCGCATCTGACGCAGGCGCGTGGCAGCGTCCGCCCATGACCCAAGTCGCCCCCGTCTATCGCGTCCGCTCGCAGGAGATCTGGGATATGGCCCGCGACGACTATCTGGCGGGCGAGCCGGCGCGGATCGTCTGCCGCCGCTACGACCTGGGCCTGTCGGCCTTTCGCATCCGCGCCCGCAAGGGCGAATGGCGGCGCGGCGATCAGGACGACCTCGACCTGTACGACCCCGCACTCGAGCTCGAGGCGGTCGAGCCTGTCGCCTTTTCCGACATGGCCGACACGGCGCGCCGTCGCCTGCAACTGGCCCTGATGGACGGCGAGGCGACCGAGGCCCAGCGCTGGCTCAGGATTTTCGAAGCCCTGTCGTCGATGGCGTCGGCGACCGGCGATGTGCACACATTGCACTCTGATTTTTCGCCCCGACCATCTGATCGGACCGACGCGCCCGACCCTCACCCTTCGACGGACGACGCCGAGTCCGGACCGGGTGAAGCGCACGAATTGCACCGTGATTCATCTTCGGACGACCTAAGCCGGTCCGGCGCGTCCCTCAATCGGGCCGAGCGCCGCCGCCTGCGTCGCGCCCACCGCCGAACGCCGCCCTCTGCAAGCCATGAAAGCCATGTTAGCCAGGGGCCATGAACCCGTCCCTGCTCGCCATGCTCGTCGTCATCCTGGCCGGGGGCGCCACCGCACTTCAGGCCCCGACCAACGCCAAGCTGGCGACCGCCGTGGCCTCGCCGGTCAACGCCGCCTTCATCTCCTTTGCGGTCGGGACGACGGTGCTGGGGATATTGGCGGCGATCCTGCACAGCCGGCCGGACATGGCCGCGACGCGCGCCCTGCCCTGGTACGCTTGGCTGGGCGGGGCCTACGGCGCCTGTTTCGTGGTCGCCGCCGCCTGGGGCGTGCCGCGCCTGGGCGTGGCCATGACCATCACCCTGATGGTCGGGGGCCAGCTGCTGCTCAGCCTGGCGCTGGATCATTTCGGGGCATTGGGCGTGCCGCGCCAGCCGCTGAACGTCGGCCGCATCGCCGGGGTGGGGCTTGTTCTGGCTGGCGTCCTTCTGGTCCGGCGCTCTTGACCCTATATCGGGCTCGATGACCGAGGAGACGCCTGATTCCCAACTGAAAGCCGCCGCCCTGATCGCCGACGAGGCGCGCCGGGCGCCGGACAAGCCGGGCGTCTATCGCATGTATGGCGAGGACGGGTCGTGCCTGTACGTCGGCAAGGCCAAGTCGCTGAAGAAGCGCATCATCCAGTATGCGCAGGGGCGTTTTCACACCCAGCGGATCGGCCTGATGGTGTCGCAGACCCGGTCGATGGAGCTGGTGGTCACCGCCACCGAGACCGAAGCCCTGCTGCTGGAATCCAACTTCATCAAGAAGCTGAAGCCCCGCTTCAACGTGGTGCTGCGCGACGACAAGTCCTTCGCCGAACTGATGATCCGCCGCGACCACCGCGCGCCCCAAGTCAGGAAGCATCGCGGCGCCCACACGACGCCCGGCGACTATTTCGGCCCCTTCGCCTCGACCTGGGCGGTGAACCGCACGCTGAACACCCTGCAGAAGGCCTTCCTGCTGCGCTCCTGTTCCGACAGCGTCTATGAGACCCGCACCCGCCCCTGCATGCTGCACCAGATCAAGCGTTGCTCGGCCCCCTGCACCGGCTTGATCAGCCTCGAGGATTACGGCGAACTGGTCACCGAGGCCGAACAGTTCCTGCGGGGCAAGTCGCGCGCCGTCATCGGCCGCCTGTCCAAGGAGATGCAGGCGGCGTCGGACGAGATGGACTTCGAACAGGCCGCCCGCGTGCGCGACCGCATCCGCGCCCTGTCGGCCATTGCGATGGAGAACTCCGTCAGCGCCGATAGCGTGGCCGAAGGCGACGTCTTCGCCCTGCATTCCGACGGGGGCCAGGCCTGCGTCCAGGTCTTCTTCTATCGCGCCGGCCAGAACTGGGGCGGCCGCGCCTATTTCCCGCGCGTGGACAAGACCGACACCGATCCGGAGATCCTGGCCGCCTTCCTGGGCCAGTTCTATGAGGACAAGCCGATCCCGCGCCTGATTCTGTCCAACGTCCGCCCGCACGAGTTGGAACTGCTGGAAGAGGCCTTCTCGATGAAGGCGGACCGTAAGATCGAGATCGTCCGTCCGATGCGCGGCGAGAAGCTGGCCTTGGTCGACCACGCCCTGACCAATGCGCGCGAGGCCCTGGGCCGCCGCCTGGCCGAAAGCTCGGCGCAGGGCAAGATTCTGGACGAGGTTTGCGAGGCCTTCGGACTGGAGAGCCGACCCGAGCGGATCGAGATCTATGACAACGCCCATATCCAAGGGACCAATGCGGTCGGCGGCATGGTCGTGGCCGGCCCCGACGGCTTCCAGAAGTCCCAGTATCGCAAGTTCAACATCCGCGGCGAGGATCTGACCCCCGGCGACGACTACGGCATGATGCGCGAGGTGATGCGCCGTCGCTTCTCGCGCCTGATCAAGGACGAGGAGGAAGGCGAGGCCAAGGGCGAAGACGTGGTGCGCCCCGACCTGCTGCTGATCGACGGCGGCGCGGGACAGCTGGCCGAGGTGCTGGCGGTCATGGCCGATCTGGGCGGGCTGGACGACATCACCGTCGTCGGCGTGGCCAAGGGGCCGGACCGCGACGCGGGAATGGAGAAGTTCTTCATGCCCGGCAAGGCGCCCTTCATGCTGCCGCTGAAGTCGCCGGCCCTCTACTATCTGCAGCGGCTACGCGACGAGGCCCACCGTTTCGCCAACGGCGCCCACGCCAAGCGCCGCTCTATGGACATCAAGAAGAATCCGCTGGACGAGATCGAAGGCGTCGGCCCCGGCCGCAAGAAGGCCCTGCTGCACGCCTTCGGCTCGGCCAAGGGCGTCAGCCGCGCCTCCCTGGCCGATCTGGTCAAGGTCGACGGCATCAACCAACCCCTCGCCGAACGCATCCACGCCTTCTTCCGTAAAAGCTGAGCCGGAGCTAAGACACCGACCATGAGCGACATCGAAGACGAACTGACCGCCGGCTATCGCCGCTTCCGCGCCGAGCACTGGCCGACGGCCCGCGCCGAGTACGAAACCCTGGCGACCAAGGGCCAGAAGCCGCACACCCTGATCGTGGCCTGTTCCGACAGCCGCGCCGATCCGGCCCTGATCTTCGACGCCAAGCCGGGCGAGCTGTTCGTGGTGCGCAACGTCGCCAATCTGGTCCCGCCCTATGAGCCGGACGGCAAGCTCCACGGCGTGTCGGCGGCGCTGGAGTTCGGGGTCAAGGTGCTGGGCGTCAAGCGGATCGTGGTCATGGGCCACGCCCACTGCGGCGGGGTCAACGCCATGATCAACGGCGCCCCCGAAATCGTCGCCGACTTCGTCGCCCCCTGGATCGCCCAAGGCGCGCCTGTCGTCCAGCACGTCGCCGAAACCGTCGCCCCCGACCAGTTGGAGCGCGCGGCCGAGGAAGCCATCGTGCGTCTGTCGATCCGGAACCTGCGCACCTTCCCCTGGATCGCCGAGCGCGAAGCCAAGGGCGAGCTTCAGCTCAGCGGCCTGCACTTCGGCATCGCCGAGGGCGCCCTGACGGCCCTGACCGACAAGCCCCGGTTCGAACCGTTGGATTGAGCGGCGAACCGTGCCACACCCGGCGCGTTGCAACGGACATGACGATGACCTCCGCCCACCGCGCCAACCCCATCCCCAACATACTGACCGGACTGCGTCTGGCGGCCGGGGTGGTGATGTTCGCCATGATGGCCGGGGCGGCGCCGGGCGCACTTGAGGCCTGGCTGTCGCCGGAGACCCAGGGGCGGTTCAGCGTCTGGGCCTTCTGGATCTTCGTCATCGCCGCCTCGACCGACTGGGTCGACGGCTACCTCGCCCGGCGCTGGAACGCGACCACGCGCTGGGGCGCCATTCTCGATCCCATCGCCGATAAGGTGCTGGTGACCGGCGCCATCCTGGGCGTCCTGGCCTCGGGATCCCTGCCCGGCATCGCCCTGCCCTGCGGCCTGATCCTGTTCCGCGAATTCGCCGTCTCCGCCCTGCGCGAGACGATGGCCGGCCGCATCGAACTGCCGGTCACCCTGGCCGCCAAGTGGAAGACCACGGTGCAGATGGTGGCGCTCGCTGCGCTTCAGCTGACCCTGCTGTGGGGCGCTCTGGGCCTGCAGAATGACGACGGATCGCCGCTGGCCTGGCAGCCGGCGTTCGAATCCTTCGCCATCTTCCTGATCTGGTTCGCCGCCATCATCACCCTGTGGACCGGCTGGCAGTATTTCAGCGAAGCCCGTCGCCAGATGCGGGATCTTTAGAGCCTGATCGGACGAGGAGGAATCGCTTCGCGATTCCGCTGATGCCGTGAATCAGGCTCCAGATTGATGCTGGAGCGAAATCAGAGCCGAGTTGGACTGCGTCCAACTCAACCGATTTCGCTCTAGGGCCGCAGCGTCAGCCCGGTCGGCGTGGCGGAAAAGGCGGAAAGCCGGCCCAGATAGCTCATGCCCAGCAGGGAGTATTCCAGCCCCTGCTCCACCACCAGGGCCTCGACCCGGTCCACCCGCGCGCCTGCGACCGAGATCGTCTTCAGCTGAACCGGCGCGGCGCGCACGACCCCAGATGCGGTCTGGACCGTGCCGGTGAAGGCTTCGGGTTCGGGATCGACGCCTAGTCTCAGGGCGTCGGCGCGCGTCAGGGCGACCACGCTGGCGCCCGTATCCACCAGCACCCGCACCGCCTTGCCGTCGATATTGGCCTCGGCCCAGTAGTGGCCGTCCGCGCCCTTCACCACCTGGGCGTCGGTGCCGGAGGCGCCCACCGCCGCCTCGGCCACGGGCGTCGCCGCCTGGGCCATGCCGTCGCCTTCCAGATGGCGGATCGTCAGAGCCGTGCCGAACGACGCCATGAGAGCGAAGCCGAGGACGACGACAGACTGGGTATCGATGCGAACCATGCCTCTGTCTTAGAGGCGCGGCGTTTGGATGGGGTGAAACGACGTGGCTGACGAAAGCTTAAGCCGCGAACCGCGCTAGCCCAGCTTGGCCGGATCCACCTGACTACGGCGCGACGGCAGGTCGGCCATGACCATCGCGCGCTCGGCGTCGCTCAGCGCCCGCCAGCCGGCGATCTCCTTCAGGGTGCGAAAACAGCCGAGGCACAGGCCGCTCTCGCCATCGACCGCGCACACCATGACGCAGGGCGTGGCGATGGCCTTTGGCGTTCCGGGCCGGTTCGGGGTCGTCGCGCTCATTGTGACACAGTGGCGAAAATCACTCCGACTCCTGACGAATAAAGTTGCAAATTCACGAAACTGTCTTATATCGGCTGATGACGCGAAACGACTGACGGTGGAATCCCATTGGTACGACGCGTCTCTTTTCATCGTTCTGCGAAAGGAGACGCCAAGATGAACGATAAGGAGCGTAACCTCCAACACGCCATGATGTCCTTCGCCCTTTGGGGCGGGATGCTGGTCAACAGTCGGCATATGCCGTCGAACTCGGGCCGGGTGGTCAGCCATCCGTCCAACTTCGTACCCTATACGATCAAGAAACGCTGACGGCCCGCTCGGCCCTCAGCCTGAAGAAGCCCCGGTTTCGCCGGGGCTTTTGCAATTCCGGACTTGCCTGACGCGGCGTTCGCGGTCGATGACGGGCTTTAAGACGGAGACGAAGCATGGGCCTGATCACGGAAGAGAAGCGGGGCGCGATCCTGATCTGGACACTGGATCGCGAGGCGCGGCTGAACGCCCTGCCCGATATGGGCGACGGCGACGAGGTCGCGGCGGCGTGCGAGCGGGTCAACGCCGATCCGTCGATCCGCTGCGTGGTCCTGACCGGCGCCGGCCGGGCGTTCTCGGCCGGCGGCGATCTGACGGCGATGCGGGACAAGCGCGACCTGTTCGAGGGCTCGGGCGCCGCCATCCGCGAACGCTATCGCCGGGTCGTCCATCGGATCGTGCGGTCGCTGTATGGGCTCGAGGTTCCGCTGATCGCCGCCGTCAACGGGCCGGCCATGGGGCTGGGCTGCGATATCGCCGGCCTGGGCGATATCCGCATCGCGTCCGAGCGCGCCAGCTTCGGTGTGCCCTTCCTGAAGCTGGGCATCATCCCGGGCGACGGCGGGTCCTGGCTGCTGCCGCGCAACATCGGCTATGCCCGCGCCGCCGAACTGCTGTTCACCGCCCGCTCCATCGATGCCGCGACGGCCGCCGAATGGGGGTTGGTCAACCGCGTGGTCGCGCACGAGGACCTCATGACCGAGGCCCTGGCTGTCGCCGCCCAGGTCGCGGCCCAGCCGCCCCAGGCCCTGCGTATGGCCAAGACCCTGCTGCGTCAGGGTCGCGACACGACCTTCGACCAGATGCTGGAGATGTCGGCGGCGATGCAGGCTCTGGCCCACCTGACCGAGGACCATCAGGAAGGCGTCGCCGCCGTGCTGGAAAAGCGGCCGGGCGATTTCACCGGCCGCTGATCCGACGTTCTATTTCGTCTTCATAGCCTCGCTGGGCCCGACGCCGGCGGCGACCGCGCGTTTGGCCCCGGCGGTCTCGCCCGGCTTCATGAACTTGACCAGCACCCGCTGTCCGATCAGCAGGGGCGCATCGCCGGCCGAGGCGACCACTTCAACCACCCGCTCGTCGCTACGTTGCGAGGGATCGTCCGAGGCCAGTTTACGCGCGCCGAACACGGCGGCCCGACGCATGACGGCGCCGATATAGACCTTGCTGGCGTCGCCCTCGGGGCTGATCTCGACGGCCTGGCCGTCGGTCAGGTTCGGCAGGTCGCTCTCGACCACCTCGGCGCGGACGATGCGCGGCGCGTCGGGTTCCAGATCGAACATGTTGGAAACGTTCAGGGTCGAGGCGCCGGCGCCGGGGTTGGCGTAGCGGCGCACGATCCGGCCGTTGGTCGGGGCGCGGATGACCGTCAGTTCCTGATTGTAGCGGGCCTGATCCAGTTGGGCGCGCGCGGTCTGGACGGCGGCGACCTGCGACCCCAGGCGGGCCTGTGCGGTGGCGATGGCGTCCTCGGCCTGGTCCATGCGCTGGGCGGCGACGAAGTTGGTGGCGACCAGACGTTGCAGACGCTCCTGCTCGCGCTGGGCGGTGCGGATGTCCACGCGGATCTGGGCCAGTTGGCTTTCGGCCTGGTTGACGGCGGCCTGGGCGCTCTGGACCGCGAGGCGGGCCTCGTCGTCCTCCTGGCGCGCCAGGATTTGGCCGGCGACGACGCGGTCGCCTTCCTGAACCAGGACGTCACGGACGATGCCGCCGCGACGGGCCGCGATCTGGATGATGCCGCCCTCCACGTCGACCTTGCCGTTGGCGATAGCCGCATAGGGGCTGTCGACCTTGGTCGCCGCCGCCTTCTCCTGCTCGGCCTTCTTGGTCTTGGCGGCGGACTGGAACAGCATGAAGCCGACCGCCAGCACGATCACCAGCAGCAGGCCGATCCAGGTGCGTTTTTTCTTCAGAAAGCCGGGCATTGGCGTGTCGTCCTAAGGGAAATCGTCGTGTCGGTTAGTGGGACGCCAGGATGGCGTTCGGATCGGGGATGCGGCGCTGGTCGTCCAGGATCTTGCCGTCCTCGATATGGATGACCCGGTCGGCCCAGGCCTCCAGGCGCGGATCGTGGGTCACGCAGATCACGGCGGCGCCGTGTTCGGTGGCGGCGCGGCGCAGCAGCTTGATGACCACTTGGCCGTTCTCGCCGTCCAGGGCCGAGGTCGGTTCGTCGGCGAACAGGATCTTGGGATCCTTGGCCAAGGCGCGGGCGATGGCGACGCGCTGCTTTTCACCACCCGACAAAGCCGCCGGCCGCTGGTGCAAACGGTGGCCCAGGCCGACCTCTTCAAGGGCGATCGTGGCGCGCTTCTTGGCCTGACCCGCGGTCAGCCCCTGAAACTTCAGCACCGTCTCGACCTGCTGAAGCGCCGTCAGCGCGGGGAACAGGTTGAAGCCCTGGAAGATGAAGCCGCAGTTATCCAGGCGGAATTTGTCGATCCGGCCCGAGGATAGCTTCCACAGATCGTCGACGTCCAGCACGTCCACCCGGCCCTCTTCGGGCTTCAGCAGGCCCGACAGGGCTGCGATCAGGGTGGACTTGCCCGAGCCGGAGGGCCCCATGACCATGGTCAGGTCGCCATGCCGCGCATCGAAATCGACGCCCTTCAGCACGTCGACCCAGGCCTTGCCGGACTTGAACCGCTTGACCAGGCTTTTGGCCTCGATGGCGAAGTCGCCGTGCTTGCCGTGAACCTTTGTATGAACGTTCATCGCAGCAGGTCCGCCGGTTGGCTGTTCTTGAGGATGCCCAGCGACAGCAGGCCGGACACCATAGCGATGGCGATCAGGCCGATGCCGACGACGATCAGCAGCGACAGCGGCAGAGCGATGATCACCGCCCCCATCATCGCCAAAAGCGACACCAGCCAAGTCAGGACAATGGCCGCGATGACGCCGACGACGCCGACCCAGAAGCTGAGCTCGACCACGATCCGACGCAAGGACCCCATGCTGACGCCCAAGGCCCGCAGGGAGGCGAACTCCTTGATATTGGCCATGATGGCGCCGCGCAGAGTCTGCCAGGTGATGGCCACGCCGATGATGATCCCCAAGACGACGCAGCCGCCGATGATGATGACCAGGATGCCTTCCTCGAACATGGCGCCGGCGTTGGCGTCGGCCAGTTGCTGCTTGGTCCACGCCTTCCATTGACCGGCGCCCATGGCGTTCAGCTGAGCCACCACGATGGGCGCGCGGGCAGGATCACGCAGCTTGACCATCAAAGGACCGACGCGCGGACCCGTGTCGGCCTGGCCCAGCATCCGCAGGGTGTCGCGCGACATGACCACGCCCGGCTGCATCATATTAGGATAGCCGCGCGTCACGCCGACGACGGTGACGGTCTGGCCGTTGTACAGCGCCTTGTCGCCCAGCTTCACGCCCAGGGTCGTCAGAGCCGTCTCGTCGACCGCCACGGTGTAGGGTTGGCGCAGCGCATCGACCAGTTCCTGCGAATAGTCGGTCGGGATGGTCACCGAGCCAGGACGGGTGTCGATGATGCTGGCCTGAACGAACTTCTGACGCGGCGCGCCCTGCGACGCATTGTCCGCCTGGCTCTTGGTCGGATCGACGTTCTTGATGTTCTGGAAGGTGCCGCCGGCGCCGTCCAGCGGCATGACCTCGACCACCTCGGGGTGATTGTAGGCCAGGGGGATGAACCGGCGCGGCACGCCCGACGGCCCGCCGATCAGGCTCTTGGCGCCGGGCTGCATGATGAAGATGTCGGCGTTTGACCGTTCGATGGTCGCGGTGAATCCCTTGCCGATGCCGATGAAGACGCCGGTCATCGCCAGGACCAGAAGCCCCGACAGGGCCAGGGCCATGACTGCCGCCATATAGCGACGCCACTCGAACAGTAATGTTGATAGCGCAAGCGACATTGTCGTCGATAAACCCCCGGTACTTGCGCCTATCTGACCGTGCGCCCTCTCACCGCCAAGTTAAATCGGGGTAAGGCTTGTGAACCCTTATCGTTGCGGGTTCGAAATCAGGGGATTAAGGGCCTTCCAGCCTCTTGGCGCCCACCCTTCGTCGGCGCTAGTTACAACATAACAGATGGGACAGGCCGTCCCACGCTCTGGGAAACACGCCTTCATGTCCTTGCCCTCGCTTCGTCTCACCGCCTCTCTGGCCGCGCTCGGCGCCGCCACCGCCGTCCTGTCCGCGCCTGCGACCTCCGCCCGCGCCGACGAGGGCATGTGGACCTTCGACAACTTCCCCATCGCCACGGTGAACGAGAAGTACGGCACCAACATCGATCAGGCGTGGCTTGACCGCGTGCGCAACGCTGCTGTCCGCCTGCAAGGCTGCTCGGCCTCGCTGGTGTCGAACGAAGGCCTGGTGCTGACCAACCACCACTGCGTCGTGTCGTGCGTGCAAGACCTGTCCACGGCCCAGAATGACTACGTCAAGAACGGCTGGATGCCCGCCACCCGCGAGGAAGAGAAGAAATGCCCCGGCCAGACGGCCGAAATTCTGACCGACATCACTGACGTCACCGATCGGGTCGTCGGCGCCGGCGCCGGCCTTGAAGGCGCCGCCTTCGTCCAGGCCCGCGCCGCCGAGATCGACAAGATCCAGAAGGAGACCTGCGGCGACGACCAAAAGCTGACCTGCCAGGTCATCAGCTTCTACCGCGGCGGCCAGTACAAGCTCTACAAGTTCCGCAAATACGATGACGTGCGCCTGGTCTTCGCGCCCGAGTTCCAGGCGGCCTTCTTCGGCGGCGACCCGGACAACTTCAACTTCCCGCGCTACGCCCTCGATGCTGGTTTCCTGCGGATCTACGAGGACGGCAAGCCGGTCGCCACGCCCAACCACCTGACCTGGAACGCCAATGCGCCCAAGGAAGGCGACGTCACCTTCGTCGCCGGCAACCCCGGCTCGACCCAGCGCCTGCTGACCGTGGCCCAGCTGGAAACCCTGCGCGACCAGCAACTGCCCATCAGCCTGATCCAGACCTCGGAACTGCGTGGTCGTCTGCTGGAATATTCGACCACCGGCGAAGAGGCCAAGCGCGTCTCGGTCGATCCGATCTTCGGCCTGGAGAACGGCTTCAAGGTCAACTACGGCCAGCAGGGCGCCCTGACCGACCCGGCCTTCATGGCCACCAAGCGTCGTGAAGAACAGGAGCTGCGCCAGCGCGTCGCCGCCGACCCGGCCCTGGCCCAACGCATCGGCGATCCGTGGGCCGATCTGGAACGCGCCTCGACCGCCCAGCGCGACCTCTATCTGCCCTATCGCCAGCTGGAATCGGCGGCAGGCCAACGCTCCTCGCTCTACAGCTACGCCAAGGCCATCGTCCGCGCTTCCAAGGAACGCGCCAAGCCCGTCGCCGAGCGACGCGCCGGCTATTCGGACGCCGACATCGCCTCGCTGGGCCGTCGCCTGGCGACCGAAACGCCGATCTCGAACGACCTGGAGAAAATCTATCTCGACTTCTGGCTGTCGAAGACCCGCGAATATCTGACGGTCGACAATGCCAACGTGAAGGCCCTTCTGGGCAAGGAAAGCCCCGAGCAGATCGCGACGCGTCTGGTCGACGGCACGCGCCTGGCCGATCCGGCCTTCCGCGCCCAGGCCCTGGCCATGACGCCGGAGCAACTGGCCGCCTCGGGCGACCCGCTGATCCAGTTCGTCCTGGCGAATGACGACGCGGCCCAGGCCGTCCGCACCCAGTGGGAATCGGCCGTTTCCGGTCCGACCAGCCGCGCCGGCGAAAAGATCGCCCAGGCCCGGTTCGCGGTTTACGGCACCAACCTGTATCCCGACGCGACCTTCAGCCTGCGCCTGTCCTACGGCCAGGTGAAGGGCTGGACCTATCGCGGCGTGACGGTCGAACCCTTCACCCAGATCGGCGGCCTGTACGAGCGCAACACCGGCGCCGAGCCGTTCAATGCGGCCGAGGACTGGCTGGCGGCAGAGGGCAAGGTCAACAAGTCGACCGTCTATGACTTCGTCTCGACCAACGACATCATCGGCGGCAACTCGGGCTCGCCCGTGATCAACGCCAAGGGCGAAGTCATCGGCGCCGCCTTCGACGGCAACATCCACTCGCTGGGCGGCAGCTTCGGTTACGACCCCGAGCTGAACCGCACGGTGACGGTCTCGACCGCCGCCATCACCGAGGCCTTGCGCAACGTCTACAACCAGCCGCGCCTGCTGCGCGAACTGGGCGTGCGTCGCTAGAACGACAACGAAGAAGTCTCCTCCCCGCTGCGCGGGGAGGGGGACCGCGAAGCGGTGGAGGGGCTCTTCACCACTACACAATCGCCTGTAAACTGCCCAAGAGCCCCTCCGTCACGACGCTGAAGAAGCGCCGCGCCACCTCCCCGCAATGCGGGGAGGAGACTTAAAGGACACCGCCCATGCGCCCTCTTCTCCTCGCCTCCGCCGCCGTTATCGCTTTCGCCGCCGCCAGCTCGGCCAGCGCCGAGGAAGGCATGTGGACCTACGACAACTTCCCGATCGCCCGCGCCAACCAGACGCTGGGGACCAATATCGATCAGGCCTTCCTGGATCGGGTGCGGCTGTCGTCGGTGAAGTTCGGCGGCTGTTCGGCAGGCGTGGTGTCGGGCCAGGGCCTGGTGATGACCAACAACCACTGTGTCGCCACCTGCGTCGCCAACCTGTCCACGCCGCAACAGC
>NZ_DAMBJX010000005.1:65971-80968 GCF_032067225.1 Brevundimonas vesicularis
AACAGCAATATGGCGAGACCGGCTTTACGCCCAAAACGCGCGAGGAAGAGCGCAAATGTCCCGGCGCCACGGCCGAGATCCTGACCGACATCTCCGATGTCACCGAGCGGATGCACAAGGCCGGCGAAGGGCTTGAGGGCCAGGCCTTCACCCAGGCGCGCGAGGCCGAGGCCGGGCGGATCGAGACCGAAGCCTGCGGAAACGATCCCAAGATCCGCTGCCAGGTCGTCAGCCTGTACCGGGGCGGCCAGTTCAAACTCTACAAATACCGCAAATACAGCGATGTGCGCCTGGCCTGGGCGCCGGAAGACCGCGCCGCGACCTTCGGCGGCGATCTGGACAACTTCTCCTTCCCCCGCTTCGCCATCGATGCGGCCTTCATCCGTCTGTACGAAGACGGCAAGCCGGTCGAGACGCCGGTCCACTTCGCCTGGAACGCCGACAAGCCGACCGAGGGCGAGGCCGTCTTCATCACCGGCAATCCCGGCGCCACCCAGCGCCTGCTGACGATGGATCAGCTGGCGACCATCCGCGACGTGGTCCTGCCGCTGGATCAGTTGATCGCCTCGGAGCTGCGCGGCCGTCTGATCCGCTATTCCGAAGAGGGCGAGGACCAGGCCTTTATCGCCATGGACCCAATCGTGGGCGTGGAGAACACCTACAAGCGCGGCCTGGGCCGGATGCGCGCCCTGACCGACGCCCAGTTCATCCAGGCCAAGGCGGCGGCCGAGCTCGACTTCATGCAGCGCTACGCCGCCGCCAACGGAAATGGTCCCGATCCGTGGGGTGCGCTGGAAGCGGTCCAGCCCATCGCGCGCGAACTCTATGCCCCTACCGCCCTGCTGGAAGGCGGCACGGGCCTGGGCACCACCTCGGTCGCCGGTGGATCGCAGCTGTTCCAGTGGGCCAAGGCCATCGTGCGCGGCGCGCAGGAGCGAGCCAAGCCGTCGGTCCAGCGTCTGGCCGAGTTCGCCGACAGCCGCCTGCCGGGCGTCGAATCCGGTCTGTTCGCCGAGCGGCCGACCTATCCCGAGCTGGAGCAAATCCGGCTGGAATGGTGGCTATCCAAGACGCGCGAATGGCTGACGGTGGACAGCCCCTATGTTCGCACCCTGCTCGGCAAGGAAAGCCCCGAAGAGCTGTCGGCCCGCGTCGTCTCGGGCACCAAACTGGCCGATCCAGCCGTGCGTCGCGCCCTGTGGACCGGCGGCCTGGCGGCGGTTCAGGCGTCGGACGATCCGATGATCCAGTATGTACTGTCGATCGATGCGGACGCCCGCGCCGTTCGCACGGAATGGGAGAACAAGGTCAAGGCTCCGACCGACCGCGCGTCGGAACAGCTGGCGGCCGCCCGCTTCGCCGCCTACGGCGAGGCCGTCTATCCCGACGCCACCGGCACCCTGCGTCTGACCTATGGCAAGGTCGAAGGCTCCGATGTACCCGGCCAGCGCTTCGGCGCCTTCACCACCTTCGCCGGCCTGTGGGACCGCGCCACCGGCGCCGAACCGTTCAAGGTCGCGCCCAAGCTGATGGCCGCCAAGGATCGAATCGATCCGAACGCGGTGATGGACATGGCCGTCTCGACCGACACAATCGGCGGTTCGTCCGGCTCGCCCGCGGTCAACGCTCGGGGCGAGATCATCGGGGCCAACTTCGATTCCACCGTCCTGACCCAGCGCAACGCCTATGGCTATGACCGCAACACCAACCGCAGCGTGATCGTCACCACCCAGGCCGTCACCGTGGCCCTGCGCGACGTCTATGGGATGGATCATCTGCTGACGGAGCTGGGCGTCAGCCGGTGACGCCGATCGCCGTCCGCGCGGCGACGTCCGACGACGTCGTCGCGCTGCATCCGCTGATCGAGCGCGCCTATCGCGGCGACACCGCCAAGGCCGGCTGGACGCACGAGGCGGACATGCTGTTCGATGATCGCACCAGCGCGGCGGAACTGTCGGCCCTGATCGCCGATCCCGACCGGGTCGTCCTGCTGGCCCATCGCGACGGCGCGCTGATCGGCTGCGTCCAGGTCGCCCGCGCCGACGAGGACCTGGCCTATCTCGGCATGCTGACGGTCGAGCCGACCTTGCAGGCGTCCGGCCTTGGCCGTCGTCTGCTCGCGGCCGCCGAAAGCGAAGCGGTCGCGCGCTTCGGCGCCCGTCGCATGGAGATGACCGTCATCCACCGCCGCGCCGAACTGATCGCCTGGTACGAACGACGCGGTTACGCCCCAACCGGCGAAGCCCGCCCCTTCCCCGTCGATCCGCCCCGACCCGAGCTGGAATTCGTGGTGCTAGAAAAAGCGCTCTAGCCGCCCCTTGAAAAACGGACAGTCGTGTCCATTTACGCGCCTCACCATGACGCGCCCTGCCGAAAAACCTGTCCGCAAGGACGCCGCTCTGAACCGGGCGGCAGTGCTGGAGGCCGCGCGCGCGGTCTTCGCCGATCAGGGGCTGGATGCGCCCCTGGATCTGATCGCCGAACGGGCCGGGGTGGGGCGCGGCACCCTGTATCGGCACTTCTCCGACCGCACCGAACTGGCCCTGGCGGTGCTGGAGGCCGACGTCGCGGACCTGGGTCGGCGCACCGCCGAACAGGGCGATGATCCGCAGGCCTTCTTCTGGTTTCTCGACCGGCTGGCCGAGGACATGGTGCGCAATGCGGGACTGGCCGGCGTCGTGCGGAACGTGCGGTCGCCAGATGCGCTTACACCGTTGCGGCAGAGCTTGATGGAGGCGGGCGCCGCACCGCTGAAGCGGGCTCAGGCCGCCGGCCTGGTGAGGGAGGATCTGCGGCCGATGGACATCCGTCTGATCGCCACCCTGCTGGGCGCCGGTTTTCAGGGCGCGGACGAAGCCGAGCGCCAGGCCGTGTCGCTGCGCACCCGCGCGCTTGTGCTCGACGGGCTGAGACCTCGCGGGGGGCCGCGCTGATGGCCCGCAACAACTGGCATCTGCCCTGGGAACAGTATGTCGAGACGCTAAAGCCGCACGAGCGGCCGATGATGCCCGGCTCTCCCGCCACCCCCGATCACGCCTGGCCGATGCGGATCCAGTACGCCCTGACCGGCCTGCTGGTCGCCATGGTCGGATCGCTGGGCAACGCCGCCGTCACCGCCAATATCCAGAACCTGCAAGGTTCGCTGGGGATCACGATCACCGAGGCCGCCTGGCTGCCGGTCGCCTTCGTCATGACCAACGCCTGCATGAACCTGATCCTCGTCAAGTTCCGGATGCAGTACGGCTTGCGCCTGTTCACCCAGATCTTCCTGGGGGCCTTCGTGCTGGTCTGCGCAGCCCACCTGTTCGTCGACAACTACCAATCGACCCTGCTGGTGCGGGCCATCGCCGGCATGGCGGGCGCGGGCCTTTCCAGCCTGGGCTTTCTCTACATCATCCAGGCCTTTCCGGCGGCGCATAGGCTGAAAGGGCTGATCATCGGGATCGGCCTGGCCAGTTTCGCCATGCCGATTTCGCGCCTTGTCATGCCCGGCCTGCTCCAGCTGGGCGACTGGCGCGCCTTCTACATGTTCGAGCTGGGCCTGTGCCTGGTCGCCTGGGGCGCGGTGCAGGTGGTCAAGCTGCCGCCGTCCGAGCGGCTGCGGGTATTCGACCGGCTGGACTTCCTGACCTTCGCCCTGTTTGCGCCAGGCGTGGCCCTGCTGTGCGCGGCCCTGGGTCTGGGGCGCATCGTCTGGTGGACGCAAGCCGCCTGGATCGGCTGGGCCCTGATCGGGTCCGTCATCCTGCTGACCGCCGCCTTCTTGGTCGAGCACAATCGCAAGAACCCGCTGATCAACACCCGCTGGCTGACCGGGCCGGACCTGCTGCGCCTGTTCGGGGCGATCCTGCTGATCCGCATCGTGCTGTCGGAACAGACATCCGGCGCGGTGGGCTTCCTGACCGTCGTCGGCTTGGGACCAGATCAGCTTCACGGCCTGTTCGTCGTCATTCTACTGTCGATGATCGCCGGCACCCTGGTCAGCGCCTTCACCCTGAACATGGAGAAGCTGAACAAGCCGATCGCCATCGCCCTGGCGCTGATCGCGGTCGGCGCCTGGATCGACAGCCATTCGACGGTCCTGACGCGCCCGGCGCAGCTGTATTTCAGCCAGGCCCTGATCGCCTTCGCCTCGGCCATGTTCATCGGCCCGGCGCTGATGATCGGCATCGTCAAGGTGCTGACCCAGGGCAAGCAGAACCTGATCAGCTTCATCGTCATGTTCAGCGTGCTTCAGAACGTCGGCGGTCTGGCGGGTTCGGCTCTGACCGGGACGCTTCAGATCCTCCGCGAGAAGTACCATTCCAATCAGCTGGCGGCCGGGATTTCGGCGCTGGATCCGCAGGTCGCCTTGCGGCTGCGCCAGCTGTCGGGCGCCTATGCCTCGACGATAACGGACCCCGCGCTGGCGAACGCCGAAGGCGCCGTCCTGCTGGGCCGACAGGTGACGCAGCAGGCCAATGTGCTGGCTTACAACGACGTCTTTCTGGTCATCGCCGTGATCGCGGCCCTGGGCTCCGCCTGGGTGACCGCCACCCACCTGCGGCCGCGCTGGAAGGCGCGCCGCGACGCCACGAACAACAATGCAGACGCTGCGGTCCAGAGCGCCGCCGTCGCCGCCGCCGACTGAACCGAGACCCACAATGACCGATGCCGCCCCGCCCGCCCCCGCCTCTGCCGCCCCCGCCGCCCCGCAAGCGCCCTCTGCGGCTCCGCCTGCACCTGCGCCGAAGAAGAACGTCATGTGGACCGTCATCGCCGCCGGGGTCGCCCTGCTGGGCGTGCTGATGGTGCTGTACGCCTGGCAGTTGCCGCCCTTCCGGGGCGCGATCCAGCGCACGGACAACGCCTATGTGCGCGGCCAGGTGACGATCATCAGCCCGCAGGTGAACGGCTATGTCGTCCAGGTGCCGGTCCAGGACTTCCAGACCGTCCAACAGGGGCAGTTGCTGGCCCAGGTGGACGATCGCATCTATCGCCAGCGGCTGGAGCAGGCCGAGGCCAGCCTGCACTCGGCCCAGGCGGCCCTGTCCAACTCGACCCAGACCCAGGCGTCGGCGCGCGGATCTGTGGCCCAGCAGCGCGCTTCCATCGCCGCCGCCGAAGCGACGTTGACACGAGCCCAGGCCGACGCCAACCGCGCCCGCACCCTGAAGGCCGGCGGCTGGGTCGCCCAGGCCAATGTGGACGTCGCCGAAGCCGCCCTGCGTAGCGCCCAGGCCCAGGTCGCCCAGGCCCGCGCCGCCGAGGGCATCGCCCAGACCGGCGTCACCTCCGCCGTCGTCGGCCGCGACAGCCTGGCCGCCGCCGTCGAGAACGCCCAGGCCGCCGTGCGTCTGGCTCAGATCGACCTGGCCAACACCCGCATCGTCGCCCCCCGCGCCGGCCGTCTGGGCGAGATCGGCGTGCGTCAGGGCCAGTATGTGACGGCGGGAACCCAGCTGATGGGTCTGGTGCCGGACGTGGTCTGGGTCACGGCCAATATGAAGGAGACGCAGATGAAGAACATTCGCGTCGGCCAGCCGGTCGAGATCACGGTGGACGCCCTGGGCGGCCAGACCCTGCGCGGCCATGTCGAACGCATCGCCCCCGCCGCCGGGTCGGAGTTCAGCGTCATCCGCCCCGACAACGCCACCGGCAACTTCACCAAGGTCGCCCAGCGCATCCCGGTCCGCATCCGCATCGACCCGAACCAGCCCGCCGCCGAGCGCTTGGCGCCGGGCATGTCGGTGGTGGCGAAGGTCAATACGGCCGGCTGACGGAACGCGCCGCTCTCCATCGCACTACCTATCCCAGCAATGGAGAGCACCATGGACAGTGAACAGACCAAGGGTCGTGAAGAGAACGGCGCCGATCCCGCCGGCAAGCCGGACGCCCTGACCTCCGACAAGGCGACCAAGGCGGTCGGTCAGGCCGAGCGCCAAAGCGCGGGACCGGACGGTCCCGACGCCGCCGAGATCGGCGACACCTTCAAGCGCAAGCCCTGACGCCGGATCAGGCCGATCGCGGCGACAGGCTGGCGGCGAGCAGATGCACGTCGTGCGCCCGCATCCGCTCGAAGTTTCCCAGCCCCAGGGCCAGGGCGCGCATGATCTCGGTCTGTCGCGTATGTTCGGGATGGGCGGGCAAGGACGGCTCCGCCCGCGCCAGCTCCGCATCCAGTTCGGCCATCATATGGGCCAGGATTCCGTCGTTCATCTGATCCTCCATCACGCCGCCGACCGCCGCAGACGGTTAGAGCAGGAACGGAACAAATGCGGAACAAGCTGATCGAAGAAGGCTGTGGATGGTGCGGCCGGATCGCAAAATCGTCCGGCTGACCCTGCCGTTTAATCCACCTTAACCACAAGGATTCACCATAGCGGTCTCACTGTTGCGGGGCCGCGTTCCATGTCCGATCTGAAGACCCCTGTCCTCGCCAAGGACGTCATTCATCGTGGCGACTGCATCAAGGTGCTGAAGAGCTTGCCCGACGCCTCGGTGGACATGGTCTTCGCCGATCCGCCCTATAATCTGCAGTTGGGCGGCGACCTGCTGCGTCCCGACAACTCCAAGGTCGATGCCGTCGACGACGACTGGGATAAGTTCGCGAGCTTCGCCGAATACGACGCCTTCACCCGCGCTTGGCTGGCGGAATGCCGCCGCGTCCTGAAGCCCGAGGGCTCGATCTGGGTGATCGGCAGCTATCATAATGTCTTCCGCCTGGGATCGGCGATCCAGGATCTGGGCTTCTGGGTGCTGAACGACATAATCTGGCGCAAGTCCAACCCGATGCCGAACTTCAAGGGCACCCGGTTCACCAACGCCCATGAGACCCTGATCTGGGCCGCCAAGTCGCGGGATCAGAAGCGCTACACCTTCAACTATGATGCGCTGAAGGCCTTCAACGAAGACACCCAGATGCGCTCCGACTGGACCTTCGCCCTGTGCACGGGCGAGGAGCGGATCAAGGACGCAGACGGCAAGAAGGCCCATCCGACCCAGAAGCCCGAAGCCCTGCTGCACCGCGTCCTGCTGTCGGCGACGCGCCCCGGCGACGTGATCCTGGATCCCTTCTTCGGCACCGGCACCACCGGCGCCGCCGCCAAGCGCCTCGGCCGCCACTACATCGGGATCGAACGTGACGAGACCTATGCCGAGGTCGCCGAAACCCGCATCGCCTCGGTCATCCCTGCCCGCCCCGAAGACCTGATGGTCACAGGCTCCAAGCGCGCCGAACCCAAGGTGCCGTTCGGCGCCCTGGTCGAGGCCGGCCTGCTGCAACCCGGCGACCGCCTTTATTGCCCCAAGGGCGAGCGTGAGGCGCGTGTTCGTGCGGACGGTTCGCTGGTTCACGGTTCGCTCAGCGGCTCGATCCACAAGCTGGGCGCGCTGCTGGAGAATGCGCCGGCCTGCAACGGCTGGACCTACTGGCGCTTCAAGACCGACCAGGGGCTAAAATCCATCGACGCCCTCCGGTCGGAAGTTCGCGCCGCGATGTAAGCCCGCTGCGACTGCCCGTCGCGTAAGCCACATCAATCACTTAGCCGGCAATCCGCCGCGAATACGTACGCTTTCGCACACTCAATATGGGTCAGCGTCGCTGTAACCCCGCGAAACCTATGTGAAAATTCATCGCCTGCGATGGAACTTCGCAGTTGCGAGAACATTGATGTCAACGGCCCGCCAGGATGCGGTGTCGGAGCACATCACCATGAAAATCGCGCAGATCACCCCTCTGTATGAGGCCGTGCCTCCCAAGCTGTACGGTGGCACGGAGCGTGTGGTGGCGCATCTGACCGACGCCTTGGTCGATCTGGGCCACGACGTGACTCTGTTCGCCAGCGCCGACGCCCAGACCAAGGCCCGTCTGGTGCCCGTGCGCGATCAGGCCATCCGTCTGGATCCGGCGCCACTGAAATCCGACCTCGCCGCTCACCTGTCGATGCTGGGCGAAGTTCTGGACCGCGCCGACGAGTTTGACGTCATCCACTTCCATACCGACATGGTCCACTTCCCGCTGTTCCAGAAATATGCGGACAAGACTTTGACGACCCTTCACGGCCGTCTGGACATGAAGGACCTGCCCGGCGTCTATGCGCGCTGGAGCGAGTTCGGCCTAGTCTCCATCTCCGATGATCAGCGTAAGCCGCTGCATTTCGCCAACTGGAAAGCCACCGTCCATCACGGCATGCCGGGCGAACAGTACATCTTCTCCCCGAAGTCCGAGGGCTATCTAGCCTTCCTGGGTCGCATCTCGCCCGAGAAACGCCCCGACCGCGCCATCGAGATCGCCACCAAACTGGGCAAGCGTTTGAAGATGGCCGCCAAGGTGGACGCCGCCGACAAACGCTATTGGGAAGAAACGATTCGCCCACTGGTTGAGGGCAATCCGCTGATCGAGTTCATCGGCGAAATCGGCGATCACCAGAAGTCCGCCTTCCTCGGCGGCGCCGAGGCCCTGCTCTTCCCTATCGACTGGCCGGAGCCGTTCGGTTTGGTGATGATCGAGGCCATGGCCTGCGGCACGCCGGTCGTCGCTTTCCGCTGCGGCTCGACGCCTGAGGTCATCGAAGACGGCGCCACCGGCTTCCTGGTCGATACGATGGAACAGGCCATCGCCGCGGCCGGACGCGCGCATCTGCTGGACCGCGAGGCGATCCGCGCGCGGTTTGATCTGCGGTTCTCGGCCACCGCCATGGCGCGCCGGTATCTGGACGTCTACGGCGATTTACTGGCCCGTCGCCCGTTCGCGGAAACCGCGCTGGATGACGTGGTCACGCCGTTGCGTCCGCGTGAAGAACGCAGCTTCGCCGCCACCGCCTGAAACCAACTCAGTCAGGACGCCGTTGCAATCCTAAGTTTGTAACGGCGTTCACCCAAAAGTTAAGCTTATCCATTACGGTCGTCCCAAATCGGGGCGACCACTATGCAATGGACAGCGATGAGGCGGCGGCTGGCGCATCTGCGCCGGAATACCGCGGGCAACATTGCGACCTTCTTCGCCCTGTCCGCCATGGGCCTGACACTGATGGTCGGCCTGGCCATCGACATCAATCGCTATGTCTCGGTCAGGAACCAGGTACAGGAAGCGCTCGATGCAGCGGCGTTGGGGGCTGCGGCGTCCCGCGCCCAGACCGTCAAGGAGCTGGAAGCGGTCGGCGGTCCCTATCTGGAGGCCAATCTGAAGACTGGCCAACTGATCGATGGCTGGAAGACCGGCACCCAATATGTCGATGGCAAAATCGTCAGGGTGACGTTCAAGGGCGGGGTCAAACCCATCTTCGCGGGTCTGGCCGGCGTCAAACAGTTCGACATCAACGCCCTGTCCGAGGCGACGCGCGGCGTGGCGCAAAAGATCGAGACCGTCCTGGTGCTCGATAACACCTGGTCCATGAGCGAAAAGGACAGCCGGTCGATCAAGCGGATCGATGCGCTAAAGAGCTCGGCCAGTCTGCTGGTCAACGAGTTGATGGCGACCGAGAGCGACGAGGTCTCGATCGGCGTCGTGCCCTATGCGGACTACGTCAACGTCGGGATTGCCAATCGCAAGGCCCCGTGGATTTCCGTGCCCGACGACTATGTTCAGGAGCGCACCTGCACGACCAAGACGACCTACAGCGGCGGCACCCCCTACCCGTGCACCACCGTGCGCGACGGCGTCAGCGAGACCGGCACCTGCTATAAGGATCAGGTGGTCAAGACGGTCACGGTCCCGCCATATGCTTGCAACGTCAGCTACAAGTGGTTCGGCTGCGTCTATTCGCGCAACGTCGGCACGACGCGGCTAAACGACCAGTCGCCGGCGACGCCCTACAAGGGTTTTCTGACGACGGGCCAGAGTTGCCTGAATGCGGTCAGTCCCTTGTCCAAGAGCAAGTCCAGCGTCCTGAACGCAATCAAGAACCTCGTCATCAATGTCGGCGGCTACAAACCCGAAACCCACATTCCATCCGGCCTGATCTGGGGCATCAATCTCTTGTCGCCTACCGCGCCGTTCCAGGAAGCCGGCGCCTACGATCCCGCGAACCGCACGCCGCGCAAGATTCTGGTGCTGATGACCGACGGTGTGAACACCCTGCGCTATCGCTCATCGGATGGGGCGCACGTCGCCACGGTCAAAGCCAATGAGCTTGCGGCGACGGATGCCGATCTCGGTTCGATCTGTACCTACGCCAAGTCGAACAAGATCGAGGTCTTCACTGTCGGCCTCAACGTGCCCACGCAGAACGGACGCAATCTGCTGAGGACCTGCGCCAGCGATTCCGACCATGCCTTCCTGGCCGAAGACAGCGCCGCTCTGGAAGCCGCCTTCCGCGACATCGCGCGGTCCATCGGCGTCGTGCGACTGATCAAATGAAGGTCTCCAGGCCTCTGTTGACGAAAAAGCACAGGTTCGCCTGAACCCGTCGGCGACTTGCCCATTAAAGTCTGCAAGCGGCCCCTGAGCGCCGCATTCGGGTGCGACACGTTCGGCCAAGGCCTCACAACGACGGGGAAGAGACCGCATGGACGACGCCTATTCCACTCAACTGACCGCCGGTGAATCGGTCGAGGCCACGGGTCTCGAGCAGCTGATGGCGCTGAAGGAAGGCGATACCTTCCTGGTCGCCGACGGATGGGGCGACATGAAGGGCGGCGCCGACGGCCTGTTCGCAGGCGACACCCGCGTCCTGTCGCGTTGGGCGATGACCGTCGGCCTGCTGAAGCCGTCGCGCCTGTCGTCCGGCGTCAGCCAGGACAACGTCTTCTTCTCCTGCCACACCACCAATCGTCCCCTGCCCCCGATGGGCGGCCGATCGGCGCCGGCCGGCGTCCTGCATATCGAGCGCCGGCGCTTCCTGTGGAACCGGCGGATGTTCGAGCGCATCCGCATGGTCAACCATGGGGTGGAGGACATCCTGCTGCCGCTGGCCTTCGATTTCGGCGCGGACTTCTTCGATATCTTCCAGGTGCGCGGCACGCCGCGAGCCAAGCGCGGGACGATCCACACGCCGACCACCGATGGCCGCCGCGTCACCTTCCGCTACACCGGCCTGGACGACGTGGACCGGTCCAGTTGCATCGCCTTTTCCGAACCGCCCGCGCGCCTGACGCATCAACGCGCCGAGTTCATGTTCAGCCTGCCCAAGGGCCGCTCGCTGGATCTGTTCATCGAATGCGGCGTCGATGCCTGCGAGACGCCGGACGCCGATCGCTGGCGCCAGAACGCCATCCAGGCCCGCCTGGCCATGCGCGCCAAACGCCGGCGCGGCGCCTCGGTGCGCGGCCCGCGCAGCCCGCGCTTCAACGACTGGCTGGACCAGTCGCGCGCCGACATGGCGCTGTTGACCACAGACTTGCCGACCGGCCCCTATCCCTATGCAGGCACGCCGTGGTTCTCGACCCCGTTCGGCCGCGACGGCATCATTTCGGCCTGGCAAATGCTTTGGCTGGATCCGTCGCTGGCCAAGGGCGTGCTGACCTATCTGGCCTCACGCCAGGCGACCGAGACGTCGCTCTATCAAGACAGCCAGCCCGGCAAGATCATGCACGAAACCCGCGGCGGCGAGATGAGCGCCCTGCACGAGGTGCCGTTCGGTCTCTACTACGGCGGGGTCGACACCACCTGTCTGTTCGTGGCCCTGGCCGGAGCCTACGCCAACCGCACCGGCGATCTGGATCTGATCCGCAAGCTCTGGCCCAATCTGATCGCGGCCGCCGACTGGATGCGCGACTATGGCGACAGCAACAACGACGGCCTGATCGACTACCAGCGCGGGGCCGACACCGGCCTGTCCAACCAGGGCTGGAAGGACTCAGAGGATTCCATCTTCCACGCCGACGGCCGCTTCCCCAAGGGTCCGATCGCGCTTCTGGAGGTTCAGGGCTACGCCTTCGCCGCCTGGAAAGCGCTGGGTGATCTAGGTGAGCGTCTGCACGACGACCGCACGACCGAATGGCGTATGCGCGCCGAACAGGTCCGCTCTCTGGTCGAGGAAAAGTTCTGGATGGAGGACGAGGGCTTCTACGCTGTAGCCCTCGATGGCGACGGCCAGCAATGTCGCGCCATCGCCTCCAACGCAGGGCATCTGCTGTTTACCGGCCTGCCATCACTAGAACGCGCTAGGCGCGTCACAAAACGCCTGCTGACCGCCGAGTTCCGCACCGGCTGGGGCATCCGCACGCTGGAGGTGGGACAGGCCCGTTTCAATCCGATGAGTTATCATAACGGCTCGGTCTGGCCGCACGACACCGCCATGGCCGCCGCCGGCATGGCCGCCTATGGCGAGCGGGATGCGGTGGCCGAAATCCTGGCCGAGATCTACGCCGCCGCCGCCCACTTCCACCTGCGGCTGCCCGAACTGTTCTGCGGCTTCCCGCGTGAGCCGGGCGAGCCGCCCATCGCCTATCCGGTCGCCTGCCTGCCCCAGGCCTGGGCGGCGGGGTCGGTCTTCCTGATGCTTCAGGCGACCCTGGGCCTGTCGATCGACGCCTGGACCGAGACGGTCGATCTGGCTGACCCCGTCCTGCCTGCCGGTCTGGACCGTCTCAAGATCACCGGCCTGGAAGTCGGCGGCGCCGTTGTCGATCTGAATATCCAGCACGCCGACGGTCGCGCCGTGGTCATCCCGCATCACAAGCAGGGCAAGGTTTCGATCCGCACGTTGCGTTAGGCTTCAGCCGAACAGATCAGGCGCGCTCGCCCGATCCAGCGCCTTGGCGAAGACCGTCGGCAGGGCGGCCCGCGCCGCCTCGATCGGCATCCAGCGATAGTCACCGTCCGCATCGACGCGCGCGGTCATCACCGCCAGCGTCAGGCTGAAGTGGGTGAAGACGTGCTCCACAGCCCCCGCGTCGCGCCAGTCGGCCTCGACCGGCGCTGCGGCAACAGGCTCGCCTGTCGTCCAGTCGCTGGTCGGCAGGCCCAGCATTCCGCCCAGCAGCCCCTTTTCAGACCGCGTCTCGACTGCGACCCGCCCCTGATCATCGATCAGCACATAGGCCGCGCCCCGCCGATGCGGTCGGTCCGCCTTCTTCGTCTTCATCGGAAACCGGGCCGGGTCGCCCGTGGCCAGACCCCGGCATTCGCTGGCTACCGGACAGGTCCCGCACGACGGTGATTTGGGCCGGCAAACCGTCGCGCCCAGATCCATCAACGCCTGCGCCCAATCCCCTGGCCGCTCGTCGGTGACGAACAGGCCGGCCAGCCGCTTCAGCTCGGGCCGGGCGGCGGGGACCGGCGTCTCGACCGCGAACAGCCGCGCCATTACCCGCTCGACATTGCCGTCCACGACATTAGCCGCCCGGTCGAAGGCGATGGAGGCGACGGCTGCGGCCGTATAGGCGCCCACGCCCGGCAGGGCGAGCAGCGCCGCTTCGGTGTCCGGAAACACCCCGCCATGCTCGCCCGCCACCGCCCGCGCACAGGCCAGCAGATTGCGCGCACGCGCATAGTAGCCCAGCCCCGCCCAGGCCCCCATCACCTCCGCATCCTCGGCCGCCGCCAAATCCGAGACCGTCGGCCAGCGCATGGTGAAGGCGTGGAAATACGGCGTCGCATGCGGCACGGTCGTCTGCTGCAGCATGACCTCTGACAGCCAGACGCGGTACGGCTCGGTCCGTGGCGCGCCGAAGGCGGCGCGCCACGGCAGGGTGCGCGCGTTGGCGTCGTACCAGGCCAGCAGCCGTGAGCGGATCAGGTCTATGTCGGGAGAGACGTCAGGCATCGGTCGGGCTATATAGACCCATGCGCCGCACGCTGCCCACAGACGCCGAGGTCCGCGAGATCCTGTCTCGCCGCCGCACCCGTCCGGTCCCCCGACCGGCGCCGCGCGCAGGCAAGGCGCTGACGCCCCTGATCAAGAAGCTGGACGAGCAGTTCGGACGCGGCGCCGGCGCGTTGGAACCCCGTTGGCGTGAGATCGTCGGCGATCGCCTGGCGCGCGTGACCCGACCTCAGAAACTGACCAAGGGCAAGGGCGGTCAGCCCGGCGTGCTGGAACTGCGCGTGGCCGGCGCCGCCGCCCTGCTGATCCAGCACCAGTCCGAGGACATTCTGGCCCGCGTCAACCTGTTCCTGGGCGCCGGGACGGTGGATCGGCTGCGCATCGCCCAAGGTCCGGTCGCCCCATTGAAGGAGGCCGCCGCCCGGCCAAAACGCAGCGCCAAGCCGCCGCCCCTGCCCGCCCAGGCCGAGGCCGATCTCGCCGCATCGATCGCTTCAGCCCCCGACGATCTGCGCGCCGCCCTGGCCCGGCTGGGCCGCGTCGCCCTGTCGCGCTCCGACATCAAGTCCGACTGAGCGCCGCGCCTTGGTTGGCAGTCGCCCCCCGGTGCTGTAGGAAGAGATTGTAAAGCGACAAATATCCGCACGGCGCTTCCGGTCGCGCGCCTGTATTCCGAGTCCCGATGAAGCAGCAAGACGACTGGCGACTTACCGATGTCGTCGAACACGAAATCGGGCGCGGAGATCCGTTCGCCGCTGCCATACGTGGCACGCGCATGCCGATGGTCATCACCGACCCGCGTCGCGACGACAATCCCATCGTCTTCGCCAACAAGGCCTTTCAGGACCTGACCGGCTACGAGCGCGACGAGATCATCGGCCAGAACTGCCGTTTTCTTCAGGGGCCAGATTCCGATAGGGACGCCGTGGCCAAAATCCGCGACGCCCTGCAGGCCGGTACAGACATCCACATCGATCTGCTGAACTATCGCAAGGACGGCAGCACCTTCTGGAACGCCCTGTTCATCAGCCCTGTGCGCAACGCCCACGGCGACATCGAATATTTCTTCGCCTCGCAGTTGGACGTGACCGAGCGGATCGAGGCCCAGGCCTATGTCGAAAAGCAGAAGGCCCTGGTCGAACGCGAAGTCGCCGCCCGCACCGCCGATCTGCAAGAGGCGCTCGCCGCCAAGACCCTGCTGCTTCACGAGGTCGATCACAGGGTCAAGAACAACCTGACCATGATCGGCTCGCTGCTGCGGCTGCAATCGCGCTCGCTGTCCGATCCGGCCCTCACCGCCACCTTGGAC